>JAITXH010000215.1 GCA_031284845.1 Puniceicoccales bacterium
TTGTAATAAGTGTTTGCAAGGGTAGCTTGTTTTTGTGCTTCAGATTCTGGGCGCTCATACTGTTCGTGGTGAGCTGCGCAACCGAAAAAGAAGACAAATAACGCGCCGGCGAATGCCGAGCGGGTTGTCCGAAATATATTACGGCTGAAGTTTTTTTGTGCGAAAGAATGCACGGTTTTTAGAAATGAGGATTGTTGTTTCATGAGGATTATTGTTGAAGAAAAAGAGAAGATTGTTGGTTACTTTTTTGGAAAATTATTAGGCTGCGAATGGTTCGTGACTATTTGAGTTCTAGATCGTTATAGGTGGACATTTCTCCAATTGAAAACATTGGGTTGGTGTAGATTATTCGATTGGGGAATGTGTTCGGTGCAAAACTGCGGACATAGTTCACGCCATTCTTAAAAGATGATGGCAGATTTTGATCAAAAAACCACTCTATTTTTAGTGAAGATGATGAGGACAAAAATGACGATTTTTTTTTGCCAATTTTGGTGAAACGAGTTCGATAAAATTTACCAGCTTGCAAGTCCATAGTGAAGGTTCTCGGAGGGATATGTTCCTGATATTTATTCTCTCCCCGGAAGTAGGAGAGGGTAAAAACATGTCGCCCGGGGAGCAGATCTATGGTAGAGATCCGGTGGTTAACGACAAATCTGCTTCCAATTCTCTTTCTGTTTAGGGAGTCTTCCTCGCTTTCGTCCAGACTTTTCCAGTCTATGGATTCTACAACTACATTACGTCCGACAACAACAGTGGCGACTTCATATTGGTTTCTTATTATTTGCCTATTTTTTTGAAAGGCAGGATAAAGTTGTACTGAAGATTCCCACGTGTAGCCGGAGAAGAAGAGCAGGGTGCAAAGGGCGGCGAGGCATGCGAGGAGCGGTGCGGCTTTCTTGCGGGAGTTGGTGATGCGAAGAGTTTGCCCCGGGGAGGGGGCAAACTCAGGTGTATGTGCGTAGCTGGTGCGCAGGCTTGGATTTTCTGGGATGTTCATAGTGCTTCGTGTTGGGTTAGCCGAAAAAGGTTTTTTTCGTTTTTGGGGAAAGCTATTGGATTACAAATGGATTAAAGCGCTCTCGTTTCTGTCGTCTTACATTGGGTTGTATGTGCTTATAAACCTCGGACATGGAAAACATCGTTTCGCTGTGGATAACCCGTTCTTGTAGTGGTTCCTGTGCCAGAGTGCGCACGCGTTGTACTCCTTCTTTCAGAGGCACAGGAAGATTTGGCTCCAAGAACCAGCTTACCCGTAGTGTGGTTCTGTCGTGCATAGAATCGGCCAATTCATTATCAGCGTAAAATACTCCCTTTTCCCGACGTCCATGACGGGTTCCATAGGTATTACTGTTCAAAGTGTGAAACCGTGTCAGATAGACTTTTCCGGCCTGCAAGTTCGCAGTGAAGGTCGTCGGTGCAACACTTTCGCTCCCGCCATCCCTTGCCTGTGAGGAAAGAGTGAAGGTATGTTGTCCGGGGCGCAAATCTATGGCGATGAGTGTGCGGGCCAGTGGATTCTTTGACGCGGCCCATCCCGGCTCTTTGCGGCCATCTATGGATTCTGCCGTCACACCATGTCCGAGGATGACGGTAGCAACCTCGCTTTGGTTTTTTGCTACCTGTCTAGTCCCTGGCCGATAGGTGGGATAGAGGTCCACTGAATACCCAACGGATGAACAGCCGGAAAAGAAGAGCAAGGCGCAAAGGGCGGCGAGGCATGCGAGGAGCGGAGCGGCCTTTTGGGAGGAGTCGCTGGCGCGCGAGGGTTTCCCCGGTGGCGGGGCGAGTTCGGGAGCCGATGCGCGGTGTGTGCGCAGGCTTGGACTTTGTTGTATCTTAGTTTGTTTTTGAGTGTTCACGGTGCTAGCTGGTTAGTGGAGATTGCGGGCGAATGAGTGTCCGGGGTGATTTTGCCCTGTGAAATCGTGCCCCGGGAATGCTGCGGCCAAGAGGGATGAGTGCCTTTTGACGTTTTCATTCATAATTATAAACTTGGCCAAAAGCAGTTTTCTGAAATTTTTTTGAAAATATTAAAAAATATATATTCACGGGTGAACGGGAGCCAGTGGGGTGAGGCGTAGATTTTTTCCCAGCGGAACCGTGGCGACTCTTCATCTCATTTTCTATCAAAAAGTTCGTGCATGAAAAATATTTGTGTTTCAGGGTGCTAGTGGTGGTAGCTCAGGGCCAACGGCCCGACGACATACCAGCCTATGGCGGAGCCATAGGTTCACTCAGCTTTGTTTTTCCGCCCGCGGGTCGAGTGCATCGCGCAGGCCGTCGCCGAGGAAGTTTAGCGCAAACAATGTCGTCGAGAATATCAGGCTGGGGAAAATCAAAAGCCAGGGGTATTCCTCCATCACATCCGCACCTTCCTTGATGAGCAGGCCCCACGAGGTCATCGGCGCTTTCACCCCCAAACCCAAAAAGCTGATAAATGCTTCTATCATCATCACCGATGGCACGGTGAGCGTGGCGTAGATGACGATGGTGCCTGCAAGATTGGGCAAGAGGTGGCGCGTCATGATGCGCAATGGACTTTGCCCGAGACACACCGCAGCCTCGACGAAGGGCTGTGTCTTCAAGGTCTGTGCTTGATTGCGCACGATGCGCGCCATCGTCAGCCAGGAGACGGTGCCGATAGCCAGATAAATCCAGTGCAGCTCTTGCCCGAAAACGACGGTGAGCAAGATTACAAACAGCGTAAAGGGCAGCGAATAGAGCACGTCCACGATGTGCATCATCGCGCTGTCTATGCGCCCGCCGTGCCAGGCTGAGACTATGCCGTAGATGACGCCGATGAGCACGGAAACGGCGGTGGCGATGAGGCCGACTTGCAGCGAGATCTGCCCGCCTTGCAGCAGGCGCGCCAGCAGGTCGCGCCCCAAGGTGTCCGTGCCCAGCCAATGCAGCGCGGAGGGCGCAACCGGGCCGAGTATCCTGTCTTGCACCATGTAGTCGTGCGTCAGCGCAGCGGGGCCGAAGGCACAGGCTGCGCCGATGAACGCGATGAAGACGAGGGAGACGGCAGCCATGCGGTTGCGAAGCAGGCGCCGCGCCGCCCGGAGCCAGAGCGATTCGGGGGCGGCACTCATTTTGCCTCCAGTCTTACACGCGGGTTGAGCAAAGCGAGGGCCACATCCACGGCGAGATTGAGCATGAGCAGGGCTACGGCGTAAAACAGCACTGTGCCGCAAATCATCGTGTATTCCCGGTTGAAGGCGGACGAGACGAAGAGTTTCCCCAGCCCCGGGATGTTGAACATGGACTCAATGACAAATGAGCCGCTGATCAAGCCCGCCGTCGTCGGGCCAAGGTATGTCATCACGGGCACCAGCGCATTGCGCAGCCCGTGGACAAAATACACCCGCGCCCCGCTCAAGCCCTTGGCGCGGGCTGTGCGCATGTAGTCTTGATTGCGCACCTCCAGCATATTGGCGCGGGTGAGCCGGGTGATCGGCGCGGCGAAAACCAAGCCCAGCGCCAGTGCCGGCAGGATGCGGTCTCCTGCGCTTTCCCAGCCCAGTGCGTGAAACCAGCCGAGCTTGAGCGCGAAGAAAAGTATCAACAGCGGCCCCAATACAAAAGATGGCACGCATATTCCCAACGTGGACAGCCCTGTCAGCGTGTGGTCAAGCCAGGTGTTAGGGCGTGCCGCGGCGATGGCTCCTGCGGGGACGCCCAGTGCCACGGCGACGAGCAATCCCCAGAGGCCCAGTTCCAACGATACCTTTGCGCGTTCTACGATCAACTCGTTCACCGACCAGCCGGGATATTTGTAAGACGGGCCGAGGTCTCCCTGAAGCAAGTTGAGCAGGTAGCGTCCGTATTGGGCATACAGTGGCTTGTCCAAGCCGTAATGCGCGTAAAGTTGCGCCTTTACCGGCGCGGGGAGCGTGCGCTCCTGGTCAAAGGGGCCACCCGGCACAAAGCGCACCAGAAAAAATGTCACTGTAGCGATGACCAACAATACGGGCACCATGCCTGCGAATCGCTTGAGGATGTAACGTGCCATCGGATTCGCCGCCCGGAGGGGCGCTTATCGGGAAGCGCGATCAGCTTCCACCTGGCGTTCCAGTTCTTCGAGAGTCGGCGGTGGCGGCGTGTTGGGACCATAGGCTTTGCGTTCAAACGCCTCGCGCTCGGCTGCCGATATATTCGGGTTTTGCCGCATGCGTTCTGAGTGCAGGATGTTTTGCTCCCGCATCCTTATATCTACGCTTTCCGTCTCGGGGTCACTAAAGAAGGGGACGAACATGCACCCATTGCAAAACAACAGTGCGGCTGAAAAAACAAACAGCGGAAAAACAAACGAGTAACGCATAGGCACCGCACTGTGTCTGGCTGTTGCAGACGTTCAATCTAATTTCTACACTTACAGCGAGGGCCAGAGGGCGGGCAGGGCGATTCACTAGCAAGCAGTAGCCAATCCTCATGGAGCACGGCGGCTCTCACTGGTGTCCGTTCAGCACTTCCAAGGCTTGCTCGTGCAACCACGGGTTGGCTGCGAGCGCATTGCCGGATGCCAGTGCATCGCCGCCTTTCCAATCTGTCACCACTGCACCGGCTCCCTGCAAGACTGGCACGAGAGGCACCAGATCCCATGGGTTCAGCACTGGATCGGCCATGATGTCTCCCAACCCGGCAGCCACCATTAAGTGTCCGTAGCAGTCGCCCCAAGTGCGGAACAGGCCGGCCTTGGCCACCAGATGTTCCCACGCGGTGGCATTTTGGTATTTCGCCACATTTTTCACATCAGTCGTGAGCAGCAAGGCCTCTTTCAACAAACGTTTGCCGCCGACCGAGGCTTTGCGCCCATTGTACAGTGTCAACACGCCGTCGCCTATCACGCGTTGGCGCGTGACGGGCTGGTCTATTACGCCAAGGAACGGCTTGCCCTGATAGAGCAATCCGAAGAGCAGCCCGTAAAGCGGCACACGCGGGATGAAGGATTTCGTCCCGTCTATGGGGTCAAGCGTCCAGACGAACTCCGCATCCGGGCGATCCCGCCCGAATTCCTCGCCGATGATGCCGTGCGCGGGGTAGCGTTCGGCGATCCACGCACGCAGCTGGCGTTCGCACTCTTTGTCGGCGAGAGTTACGGGGGAGCCGTCGGGCTTGATTTCCACTTCGGTCTCGTCCCGGGCATGGTAGTCGCGCAGCAGTGCCGCGCCGCGATCGGCAAGGGTTTCGGCGAACGCCCAAAGCTCAGCCCGTAGTTTTTCGGAAATCATGGAAGTAATCTGTGTTTGGAAATGGGCGGATATTACTGCGGGCTTCTGTCTTCGCTGGCGACTTGCACATGCGAGAAACCGGCTTCCCGGGCATAATCGCTCAATTGGAAAAAACGCTGCATGGTCACCGACCGGTCTATCTTGAGCAGAAGGATCACGGGGGCGGACGGGATTTTTTCGCCTTCGGGCACCCGTTGTGCGGCCTCTTCCTTTGCCTTGGATACCGCATTGGCCATTGCCTGCTGCAGTGCTGAGTCCAGCCGCGCAAAAGGCATGCCGTTGAAGAACACGAGCGTGTCTGAGGTGGCAGTGAGCATGTGCGCGGGGAAGTCCGCCGCTGCGTTGGTGGCTTTTGGCGCTATGAGTGTGGCGTGTGTCATCTCTCCCGGCAGGGGAGTCGCCGAGCGCGGCATCTCAAGGGCGTCCGGCGCGGCACCCAGTGCCATGGTCAACCCCGGCGCATAGATGAAGCGCGACCCTGCGAGCGTGAACAGGATGGCCAGCAGCAGCACGGTGACGAGGGGTAGCGCGTCCGCCCGTGTCTCCGGATCCTGGAGGCGGGCGCGAAGACCGAGCGGGCTGTGGAAAGAATTCATGGGAGGCGTGTGGATAAAAAAAGGAACCCTTCCGTGAAGCCGGCAGGGTCCCTTGTCAAAGGCGAAATGCGCGATGCCCGCTTAGGCGTCGGGTTTGGTTTTTTGCAGGCCTGTTACTTTTTGGCCTTTCCACTGACCGCGCTTTTTGAGCAGGTCGAGCCGTTCAAAACGTTTGAGAACGGTGCGCTTGGAGGAACCGGCGGCTGCGGAAGATTTGAAGCTATTGTGCTGGGACATGGTTTATACGTCGTTTGAAGTTTGAGGGCGTGGAGGAAAAGAACCGGATGGAAAAGCGCAAGGGAAATTTTTCGATGCGCAATCAGAACAAGTTTCCGACTTGATAACACAGCACGGCGATTACCCAGGCCAGCGATGTCATGTAGAAAAATGAGGCGACGGCCCAGCGCCAGCCCGCTTCCTTGGTGATGGTGGCCAGGGTCGCTCCGCATTGCGAGCACAACGCGAAAAACGCCATGATGCCGAACACCACCGGGATCGTGAATATCGGTTTGCCGATGCGCGGGCCGGATGTCCAAACGGATTCCGCCATCGCTTTTTTCAGGTCGTCGCTTTCCTCGTCGGCTTCTCCGCCGAGGCTGTAGGTGATACCCAGCGTGGAGACGATCACCTCGCGTGCCGGGAAGCTCGCCAGCACGCCGATCGTGATTTTCCAGTCAAATCCTGCGGGGTCGAATACCGGTTGCAAAAGCTTTCCAAAGCGTCCGAGGTAGCTGTGTTCGACAAAGGCGGCTTCGGTTTGCTTTTCGAGGGAAGCGGCAGGCTCGATATGTGCCTCCAGCGCGGCGGCCAGTGCGATGTGCTGTTTGAGCGCGGCGGCCAGTTTGTTCTTTTTCGGGTCACCGCCATCTGCTTCCAGCGCTTCCTCGATTTCCTCTGGTGCTTTGCCGGTCTCTTTGGCTTTTTCTTCGATGAAGCCTTCTCTGGTGGCCTTCTCCAGCGCGGCTTCGATTTCCTCCGCTTTCTTCCCGGTCTGTTTGACCTGCCCGGCGATAAACTCTTCCCGGGTAGCCTTTTCGAGGATGGCTTCGATTTCCTCCACCTTCTTCCCGGCGTCCTTGGCACGTTCGGCGACAAAAGTCTTTTTGGTGCTGAGCGCGACTTCGTCGGCGTGCGGGAAATACAGAAGCGCCCAGACGATGATGGTGATGGCAAAGATGATAGTCCCGGCGCGCCGCACGAACTCCCAGCCGCTTTGCGCCATGCGCAGGAGCACATCGCGTGGCTTGGGCACTTGATAGCGCGGCATCTCCAGCACAAAGGGCTGCGAGCGCGTTTTCAGAATGAACCGCGTGAACACCCACGCCGTCGGGATGGCCACGATAAGCCCCAGAAGATACATGGCCACCATGACAAGGCCGCCGTTGAGCGTCCCGATTTTCGGCACGAGGAATGCGCCTATCATCAGCGAATAGACCGGCAGGCGCGCCGAACAACTCATGAAAGGGATGATAAAGATGGTGGCGAGGCGCGACTTCGGGTCCTCAATGGTGCGGGTGGCCATCACGCTGGGGATGGCGCAGGCATAGCCGGAGAGCATCGGCACAAAGCACTTTCCATTCAACCCGCACCATGAAAACAGCTTGTCCATGAGAAAGGCGGCACGGGCCATGTAGCCGCTGTCTTCCAGCACAGCCACAAAGAAGAACAGGATGAGGATCTGCGGTAAAAAGGACATAAATGCCCCCACGCCGTCTATCACACCCTTGGTGACGAGACTTTGCAGAATGGGAGACCCCTCCAGCCACTTCTCCGCCGTATTTCCGAGCCACCCGATACCCGTTTCGATCCACCCCTGCGGAATCGCGGCAAGCCAGAAGACCGATGCAAACACGGCGGTCATGGACACAAAGAAGATGAACGTGCCGAGCACCCTGTTCAGCAGGATCCGGTCGAGACGCTGCGTGAAGGTGTGCGCACCATCCGTGCGCGTGGTCGCCACGCCATCGAGCACATGTTTTAGCCGTTCGTAGTGCAATACCGGCTCGGCGGCAAACGGGTTGAAGCCACCCCGGCGGATACACTCGCGGGCGGCGGCTACGATCCGCTCCACGGCATGCGCATCGCACTGGATGCGGTCTAGCACGGGCGTCGTCGTATCGAAGAGCACACGCTGCAACTCCGGGACCGGCAGTGGATGTGCGCCCGCCCGCTCCAGTCCCGAGCGCAGGATATCCAGCGCTTCCTGCACGCAGGCGTGCCACGCGATGCGGGGCATGCGCGTTTTCTTCTCCAGCAGCGTCGCGATGGCAGCACGCACTTCAGGGATGCCCTCGCCGTGCCACGCCGAAGCCGCCACGACGGGGATGCCGCCGAGACGTTCGGAGAGTTTCGCGGTGTCTATCTGCACACCGAACTTGCGGGACACGTCAACTTGGTTGAGCACGAGCATCATCGGGATGCCCAGCTCGGCCACCTGCGAGGCGAGGAAGAGATTGCGCAGCAGATTGGTGGAGTCCACCACGCACACGATCGCATCGGGCACGGGCGTCCCGGACAAGTGTCCGCAAAGCACATCTATCACAACGCGCTCATCGAGGGATGCTGCCGCCAGGCTGTAAAGCCCAGGCAAGTCTATCAACTCGGCGCGGACGCCGCCGGGCAATATCAACGCACCGGATTTTTTGGAAACCGTCACACCGGGATAGTTGCCGACGCGCTGCCGCAGCCCCGTGAGCGCATTGAAGAGCGTGGATTTGCCCGTGTTCGGGTTCCCGATGAGGGCAATGCGCGGCGAATGTGCGTCTTGAGGGGAGGCGGCGTCCATAAAGAGGGAGGGGAAGATTTTTTTAAGCGCCTGAGGAGGGCGGGGTGGCAGGAAGCAATTCTACTTCGACGGACTCCGCTTCGGCCTTGCGCAAACTCACGTTTTGATTCTGAAACTCAACTTCAATCGGGTCGCCAAGCGGGGCGGTTCGGACGAGCCTGACGAGCATCCCCGGCATAAGGCCGAGCGCGAGCAGGCGTTGGTCAACGGGACGCCGGGTGTGCAGTTGCACGACGCGGCCAGTTTGACCGATGGACAGAGCGGGAAGAGTTGTGGTCACTATGTTTTGAGATTTCATCGCAACAGGAACGAATGCCGCCGTTGTTGTCGAGGGGAAAATTATCTCGCCCCGAGAACGTCTCGTCTCGTTCATAATTGTCTTTCAGAGGAGAGGGGGGGGCGGAGGAAGAATTAAAAATTAAAAATGGAAATGCGTTAGGAATTACGAATGAAGGGGGAATATTCCAAGGGAGATATGGGACGGGGAGCACACGCGCCCCGCGCGTATCAGGAGTCGTCTCGACTCCGTTTTTGGAGGATTGCGCATAGCGCGGAAACTAGAATTTTTCATTTTCGCTCACCTTCCGTTCTTCCTGCGGTTCAATTTGTTGCAAACGGGTTTTGGGAATGGAGCCTGCCATCTCCCCCTCCTCATCCGTGAAATCCGTGGTTAAAATGGAAGCGTCGGTTCCGCCGAGGTGGTATTTGTGCCGACACCTTGTTTTGCGGAAAAGGGCAACCTGCCGCTTGCATTCTCGCGGCGGCAGAATATGCAGGTCAACTTCAT
>JAITXH010000070.1 GCA_031284845.1 Puniceicoccales bacterium
TCCGGCGCAGGGATGGAAGAGGAGTCAGGCAAGGACGAAGTATTTTTTTCGGACATAGGAGATTCGCGTTGAGCAAAGTTGCTGATGCAGAAAGAGCAAGCGGCATTCAGGTGAAAGATACCGTTTCAGGTGATGTCTTTCCGTCTTAAATATATCCGAAACAGGCGTGGTAGCCACCATACGGCCAAAAGTGACGGGAAAAATACCAACACCCCGCTGACAAGATGCGTGGCGGCGTCCATGCGTTCCGGCAAAAACGCTTCAGCAAACCAGCGTGTCCACACCGACGTGACGACGCGCATCCCGTTCACAAACATTGTTACGGCCCATGCTCCCGCCAACAGCGCCGGGAGGCGGCGCATCCTTTCCGGCACGGCTTCCCACGACAGCATTGCGCACAACAGGGCAAAAAAATCACTACCACCGCAAGCGCGAGTCACGGAAACCATCTGCCCCGAGGTGAAAACAAGAGTATCTCCGTCCAATCCTGCCTGAAAATAGCTTGCTGCGATCCATGCCGGGATTTTGCAAAATATTGGGGAAAAAACGGCATCGGGAAGTGAGGCTACGATCAGTTTTATCACGACAAATGTCCCGCCCGCCGCTGCCGCTTTCGGTAGAATGTTTTTTGAGCATGGTGTATTTGTCTCTTCCTGCATAAAACTTAAAGAAACAGTTTGCGCTGTATGTTTCACGAGAATTCGCTCGAAGCGCAAACACAGTGCCTATACTTGCCCTGCTCTTCGCGTGTTTTCCGCTCACCGCAAAATAGGAAAAGAAAAACCTTGCAGTTTTTTCGGATATCACCACAACGCACCCCCTCATATTTTGAGATGCCCATTTTTATCGGGACAGTAGCTCAATGGTAGAGCAGTTGCCTTTTAAGCAATTGGTTCGGGGTTCGAGCCCCCGCTGTCCCACCACTTTAATCCCTGCCTCCTCCCGTTAATGTGCCTCTCTCCCGCTGAAAAACTTCCTTCCCTCAGCAACCCTCCCCGTGATACTTTCCGCCGCCAATGACGCTTATAGACAGCCATTGCCATCTTGAATCCTTCGCCCGCAACGGCTCCCTCGACACAGTGCTCGAACGCGCCGCCGCAGCCGGGGTCGCCGAAATGATATGTGTCGGCACAGAAGTGGAGGACTGGAGCCTTTACCGCGATTTGACGCGCACGCACCCCGGCCATCTGCATTACACGGTAGGCTTACACCCGTGCAACGTGGATGAAGGCTGGCAGGATGCACTCGCCTGCCTGTCGCCGTGGTTTGCGGACGCGACGTTGCCGGTCGCGCTTGGCGAAATAGGGCTGGATAATTTTCATTTGCCCAAGGATGCAGAACAGATCGCTGTAGTGCAGAAACGGCAACTCGAGGCGTTTCGCACCCAACTCGGCATCGCCGCCCAATTCGATGTGCCCGTGGTCATTCATGCCCGCAAGGCGTTCGCAGAATGCGTGCGGGAGATTGATGCGTCGGGAGTGGATTGGCGCAGGGTGGTTTTTCACTGCTTCAGCGAAGGGCCGGAGGAAGTGCGCGAGTTGAACCGCCGCGGCGGTCGGGCCTCATTCACAGGCGTTTTGACGTATCCGGGCGCAGCCTCAGTGCGCGAAGCGGCATTGGCGCAGGGCTTGGATAAGCTCATGGTGGAAACGGATTCGCCCTATCTCGCGCCGCAACCCGTGCGGGGGAAACCCAACGAACCGGCACATGTGCGCTTCACGGCGGAAACCGCGGCAAAGCTCTTCGGCGTCACTCTGGATGCCCTGGCAGACACCGCCACGGCCAACACACGCGCGTTTTTCAGCCTGCCATCCGCCTAAATAGTCTATTGCCGACGGAGTGGATTTTTCAGCGAACTTCAAATTTCTTATTTCTTATTTCCCATTTATTCTTTCCAATTCCATTTCATGACCACCATCTTTTCCATCGCCAACCAAAAGGGCGGCGTCGGCAAAACCACAACAGCGGTGAATCTCGCTGCCGGACTTGCCCGCAAAGGTCTGCCCACTTTGCTTATAGACCTCGACTCGCAGGCAAACGCCACCAGTGCGCTTGGCGTCCCCAAAGAAGCAGGCCGCAGCCTCTACGGGCCGCTGCACGACGAAGGCACGGCACAGGAAAAAATCATCACCACCGCCACCCGCCTCCTTGATCTGATTCCCTCGGAAGTGGATATGGCTGCCATCGAGTCTGAATTGGCAAAGAAGGAAGACTACCTCACTCAATTGCGCAAGGTGCTCGCGCCGGTCAAAGACTCCGGACACTACCGCGCCATCGTGCTCGATTGTCCGCCCGCGCTCGGCATGCTGTCCATGAACAGCCTCGTCGCCGCCGATCACTTGCTTATCGCCTTGCAGTGCGAGTATCTGGCCATGGAGGGATTGAGCCAGATATTGAACGTGGTAGAGCAACTCCGCAACGCGGGCATCAACCCGGAGCTCACTGTCGGCGGCATTGTGATGACGATGTATGATGTGCGCACCAACCTTTCGCGGCAGGTCGTAGCCGAAGTGCGCCGCCATTTACCGGAACTGGTTTTTACTTCTATGATCCCGCGCAGCATCCGCCTCGGCGAAGCACCCAGCCACGGCAAAACGATCTTTGACTACGACCCTGTCTCTCCCGGCGCTTCGGCTTACGAATCGCTGGCATACGAGGTGATAAAACGCTTCCACCTGAAGTAATCTGCGCCCTTCATGCAACCGCGCGACAACCGAGAATACTGGTTTAAAGGGCAAGGACTGTGGGCTGACGTCCCCGTCGCCCAGTGGCGAGACTGGCGCTGGCAATACCGCCACAGGCTAAGCTCGCCCGAACAACTTGAACAACTGCTGCACCTCTCTCCGTCTGAACGCGCCGGGTGTCTCCTTGCGGGTGAAAGACTCTCGCTGGCTATCACGCCCTATTTTTTCAATCTCATCAACCGCGACGATCCGGAATGCCCGATACGGCGCCAGGTGGTGCCACGCGAGGAGGAGACGCACATCAGCCCCGGCGAACGGGAAGACCCTGTGGGAGAAGACAAGACCATGCCCGTGCCGGGCTTGGTGCATCGCTACCCGGACCGTGTGCTTTTTTTGGTGA
>JAITXH010000096.1 GCA_031284845.1 Puniceicoccales bacterium
AATTTTTGGAAAGAAGCGGAATGTTTCACCGCCCGGCCAAGTGGTGCCCCGTCCGGACATTTCATGAAAATCTGCTTGCTGCCATTCCACTGTTTTGAGTGAAGACATTACCCGCGCAGCCTGTATATGGCATAAAAATTATCTGCGTTTGCCCGTATTGCCGGAGATTCCAGATTGCTTTGATCTGTGCAAGAGCATGGATGTAAATGCAATAATTTGATAGAAGAGACTATTTTGGAGAGTTTAGACAAAGTGGCGTGCATAGTGCTCTGTGCGCACGAGGAGCTACCTCGACTCTGCTCGAGAGGAGAACGCCCCTATCACAGCCATCTTGTCTTACCTTTTTGGTGCATCAGATACGCCTCGGATTCTTCTCGTTTCGCACGAACTATGTTAGCTAGAATAGAATTGTTTACAGGATGTTTAGCGGAATATTCTCCCGTTTTCATCATGGTTTTGCGTGATTTAGCTATGTTGTTTTTAATATTTACATAATTTTTCCTAAAAAAAATTAAAATTTTGCTTGCGAAAATTTCCCCTTACGTTGTCTCTCTTCTCAGGAAATAGAAATTTCCTATTTTGAATCAAACAACCAAAACAATAACAATGTCACAGTTCACCTCCTACGAAGAATACGAACGATCGCTGATCGAAAAAGCACTGGATCAGGCTCGCAAAGAAGCCCCTGATAAGTGGAAAGTTATCGAGCGGCAACAAAAACTGGCCACCGCCCACTTGGACTATGGCTTCCCGACGAAATCCGAATTTATCCGGGCGCTTCAAGGCGTTCGTGGTGTGCGGATCAAAGGAAAGGGCAAACGTGTTCGCCTTACGCCTGAAATCGTGGCGAAAGTTAAAGACCTGAAAGCGCAAGGCAAAGGCACCACGGAAATCTCCCGTGCGCTGGGCATCTCTGCTCCTTCGGTCTATAAGATCACCAAGGCCTGAGTTTTTTTACTCAGCTTAGAAAAAAGCGTCCGGGTTTTCCGGGCGCTTTTTTTGTTTTTCCGCCTGTATTTAATCGAGCGGACTTTCATGAAAGAGGTGGTCTAAAGAGTCTGATGCCCTTGGCATTATTGGCAAATTCTTCCCCGCTTAGCATAAATCATCCCATGTCTTCCTGATTCTCATAATTGGGCCGGGCTAAAACGGTTTCATAAGGCTCTTGAGGGAATGGATGGGTAGCCCGCCCGTTTTCTGTTAAATGGGCATCACATACGCGCAATAAAGTATCTAAATCAGGGGCGCGCCGCATTGCGTCAAGAAATGCACCATCGGGGTCAACGCTTACGCCGACAAAGTTCAAAAACTTTTTCATCCGGGCTGCATGGCGTTCGGAAGAGGCCTCCGATGTTGCTGTCGCAGCGACAAGCTCGTCCACATAAGCACGCACATCGCCAAAACATGGTTGAAATACGGGGAGGCCTGCGAGCCGTTCGCGTATCTGCCGAAATATCCACGGGTTGCGCACTGCATGGCGCCCCACCATCAAGCCGGCGCACCCTGTTTGCTTCAACACCTGGACTGCCTTTTCGGCCGAGGTGATATCCCCGTTGGCAACGACCGGGCACTGGACGGTGCGCACGGCCAAGGCGATGGCTTCGTAATCTACCGGGCTTCGATAGAGGCCGCGCACCGTGCGCCCGTGGACGGTCAAAAGATCCACATCGTGCAGGTTTATCAATTCAAGCAGAGTCGGGAAATATTCAGAATTATCGAAGCCGGTTCGCGTTTTTACTGTGAAAAGCCGCCCCGCTGTAGCAGACCGCAAGGCGTCCAGCAAAATGTCCACGCGGTGCAAGTCGCGCAGGAGTCCGCCGCCGACATTTTTCCGAAAGACTTTGGGCACGGGACATCCGAGATTGAGGTCAATGCCCGCCACGGAATGCCCCGCGCCGGACGGGTTTCGGGAGTTCGCCTGACTTTGGGCGCCCGGCCCAAAACTCCGGATGGGATTTCCCCGTTTTTTTAGCAGAGAAGAGGCCGTGCGGGCCATATGTTCGGGGCTTTCTCCGATGAGCTGGGCGAAAACCGGGCGTCCGGTGTCGTTGCGCTCTAGCGAGTCGAGAATGTCCGGATTTGGGGTGGATGCCGCGTGGACTCTGATAAATTCGGTGACGAACCAGTCCGGTGCGCCATGCCGTGCGATGATGCGCATGAAAGCCAGCGTCGTGATATCCTGCATCGGGGCGAGCACCGTCCAGGGTTGTCCCGGCACAAGGGGTGCTGGCAGGGCAGTGGAATCGGAGTCCATGCTCAAGCGGTTTGTCTTGTTTTTACTAGGAAGATTTCAACTTAAGAATCTTCTCCAGCACACCGCGCATATCGTCCACGGCGTTGAGGACGTTTTCGGTGACGAGGATAGGGCGTTTGGCGCGCACGGCGAGCACGATAGCGTCGCTCGGGCGGGCATCCATTTCCACGATTTTTGTCCCGAGTTCATTTTTCATGACAAGGAAAAGGCGTGCGTAAAATACGCTGTTCTCAACGTGATGAATCAAGACGCGATCGAGGCTGATTTCAAACCCTGTGAAGATCTGCCCGATTAAGTCATGGGTGAGCGGGCGCTCTTTGCGTTCGCCGTTGAGGACGAGGCGAAGGATGTTTCCGACATGCGGGTCAATGTAGATAACAAAAGTTTTTTGTTCACATGCCAGAAACACTGCCATGCCACCTTCGGTAGCAGGCATGATACTGCGCAAGGAAACGGGAATAGCTTTTACTTCCATGCGCGCACACTGTGCGGAAATCGTGGCGGCGGCAAGCCGCGTTTGCTGCAATTCTGTATCCCTCCCCGTTGCGCTTCTTTTTGAGTGCTTGTTTGGCGATTTTGTTTTTTTTGGGGCGGATGAATCGTGTTAAATCACTTTTTCCGCAAGTGGCCCCTGAGCAGTGGCACCTGTTGGAGCAGATGGCCGAGTGCCACCGTGAGTGGAATGAGAAAATCAATCTCGTCTCGCGCAAGGACATCGGGAATTTGGAATGGCACCACTACGCCCCTTGCATTGCGGCGGTGGGATTTATCAAGCTGATGGACGGCGCACGCGTGCTCGATGTCGGCACCGGGGGAGGGCTGCCCGGCCTGATCCTTGCCGTGCTGTATCCTCAGGCGCAATTCACGCTGGTGGATTCGGTCGGGAAAAAAATCCGGGTTGTCTCGGACATTATTTCCCAGTTGAGGCTGCGCAACGTCGAGGCGGTCAACGCACGAGTGGAGGCCTTGGATAAGGAGTATGATTTCGCGACAGGGCGGGCGGTGACATCGTTGCCGCAGTTTGCCCAATGGACGCGCCCACGGGTGCGCCGCGGAGCCAAACACTCCCGCGAGAACGGCGTGCTCTACTGGAAAGGCGGCAGTCTAGCTGCGGAAGAGGCCGCTTCGGGCGTTAAGCCATCCGCGGTGTTGTCCCTGGAGGAGACCTTGGGCGATGCCTGCTTTTTTGAAAAATACATCGTGCATTATTCGTGGAAGGATTTGGCGCGCATTCCCCGCGAGAAAAAAGAAGGGGCGGACTAGCCCGCATATTTCTCGTAAAACGGGAACCTTTTTTGGGGGACGTTGTTTTTCCCCGGATGGCTGATTTATCCTCTCCTCTTTCCGTCGGGCAGCTTTCCCGGCGTCGTTTCCTTCAACGGGCAGGCATGGCTGTCGCCGCCGGTGTCGTGTTTCCCTCTATCATCCCCGCACGCGCCTTGGGCCGTGATGGCAATGTGTCGCCGAGCAACCGTATCACGGTCGGCACCGTCGGCACAGGCCAGGGCATGGACAGCATCCGGCGTTTCGCCTCTTACAGCGATGTTCAAGTCGTAGCGATTTGCGATTTGCACAAAGGGCGCCGCGAAGGTGCCGTCAAGGACGTCAACAACCGCTACAAAAACAATTCCGTGAAGGGCTATGCAGACTTTCGCGAGATGTTTGCCAAAGCAGGCCTCGACGCCGTCGTCGTCGCCCCGCCCGACCACTGGCACGCGATCATCGCGATTGCCGCCGCACGCGCCGGGCTGGATATTTACGGTGAAAAACCGGTCGCGCACACCATCGCGGAAGGCCGGGCGATCGCCAATGCCGTGAAGCAGCACGCCCGCATCTGGCAGACCGGGAGCTGGCAGCGCTCGACGAGCAATTTTTATCAGGCTGTGAACCTCGTGCGCAATGGTGCCATCGGCAAGGTGTCACGGGTGCATGTGGGCACACTCGCCACGCAAAACGGCTTCTCCCGCTCACTCGGTTCGAAGAAAAACGCCAACGACCGCCTCCCCTCCAAAGTAGATTTCGACTACGATTTCTGGCTCGGGCCCGCACGCGAGATGGAATACGACTCGCGATTCACGGTTTATAGCTGGCGGTGGATTTTGAACTTCGGCGGCGGCAATCTCATGGACTGGGTCGGCCACCATGTGGACATCGCGCATTGGGGTATGGGCTACGACGAGACCGGCCCGGTGAAAGTGGTCGGCACCGGTGAATACTCCACCAAGGCACCGTGGGATGCAGAGGTGAAATACAAATACGAGTGCACCTACGCCGATGGCAATGTCATCTCCGTCGGATCCAGCCATGCCAGCGGCACAAAGTTTTTTGGCGAAGGCGACAAATGGATTTACGTGGATCGCGGCAGACTGACTGCCTCCGAGCCTAGCATCCTAAGCACCCGCGTCGGGGCAGACGTCCCCGTCTATAACAGCCGGGACCACTGGCGTAACTTCATTGACGGGGTGAAGACCCGCAAGGAGACCATCACTCCGATTGAGATCGGGCATCGCTCGGCGAGTATCGGGCACCTCGGCCATATCGCCGTCCAGACCGGGCGCACGATCAACTGGGATCCGGCTACCGAGACGATCAAAGACGACCCCGGAGCCTCAGCCTTGCTCAGCCCCAATTACCGTTCACCCTGGGTGCTCTAAACCGGAGAACTCCATTGAGAACAAGCGGCCTGGCCGCAAAAAGCCCGTGGCGCAGTTTGCGTTACGGGTTTTTTTGTTTTCTTTTTTTTTGAAAAATCCGCAAGGCACGCCACCGTTTGTTTCCCATGACCGATATCGCCTCTTATCATGCGCTGGCTCTTGAAGCTGCCGCCACCGCCGCCCGGGCCTTGCTCGCCGGCGGAGACCGCACGGTGAATTTTTCCAATGTGCGCGACGTGAAGCTGCAAGCCGACGTGGATGCCGAAAACGCCATCCGCAGGGAATTGGCACCTTCCGGCCTGCCCATCATCGGCGAAGAGCTGGGCGGCGATCCAGCCCTCTTCGAGGGCGGCGCACTCTACTGGGTGGTGGATCCGCTCGACGGCACTTACAACTACCTGCGCAACCAGCCGGCCACCTGCGTGAGCATCGCATTGATGCGCGGACGCGAGCCATTGTGCGGCATCGTGCATGATTTTTCCGGCGCACGCATCTATGCCGGCATAGTAGGGCAGGGCGTGTCCGTCAACGGAGTGCCCGTCTCCCCCGCGTGGGCCGCCACACTGGAGCAAGCCTGCCTGATGACGGGCTTTCCCGCAGCCACGGATAAATCGCCCGAGGCACTCGCGCACTTCGTCGCCCAAGTGCGCCAATTCAAGAAAATCCGCATGATAGGAAGTGCCGCGCTTGCCGTGGCTTATGTCGGCACCGGGCAGGCAGATGTTTATTACGAGACGCGCACCAATCTTTGGGATGTCGCCGCGGGCATGGCACTGGTGCGCGCCGCCGGAGGCGCACTGGATCTGCGTCCTGCCGGAGGCAAGCCACTCTGTTTTGACCTTTGGGCGGCAGGACGGCCTGAATGGATCCCCGCGGCTTAGCCCGAGGAGATTGCGATAAGTGGAAGCGGCGTCTCGCCGCTTTCTTCGAGGCTCTCAGCCCCGCCCCAATCCAAGGGCCAACGGCCCGACGACATACCAGCCTATGGCGGAGCCATAGGTTCACGGATACCCTGAAACCAAAGGGCTGAAGGCCCGACGACATTGGCGGCGCGGCGGCGTTATCGCCAATATCGTCAGGTCTTCAGCCCTCACTGCGGGCCCGAAGAAAGCGGCGAGACGCCGCTTCCACTTATCGCAATGTCGCCGGGCCTTCCGCCCTCTGATCCGCCGCGCTCCATTTCTGCAAAGTGAAATTTTTGATAGAAAATGATGTAAATGCCGGGTTCAGCGCGTGCCGCGGGAACCACGACACACGGGATGTTGTCTGCACAACTTCACCCGCGTTCAGCGCGGAAGCCGCCCAAGGCACTCTTTCTCAACCTCAAAAACAACAACACTCAAATCACACATGGAAAAAACCTTTGCACTCCTGACCTCCGCCCTCTTGCTCACCGCAGCAAATCTGGCCGCAGACACCCCACCCACATCAGACTTCAACGCCACCGCCTCCCCCAAAGGCGCCGCCGTCTTCCAGCCCGATTGGAAAAACATCGGCGAACACTACCAAATCCCCGAATGGTTCAAAGACGCCAAGTTCGGCATCTTCATCCACTGGGGCGTCTATTCCGTTCCCGCTGCCACCAACGAATGGTATGCACGCAACATGTATCAACACGGCACGCCCGACTTCAGATACCACGTCAAAAAATACGGCCCGCAGAATAAATTCGGCTACAAAGACTTCATTCCCCTCTTCAAAGCCGAAAAGTTCGATGCCACGGAATGGGTCACCCTCTTCAAAGAAGCCGGCGCCAAATACGTCGTCCCCGTCGCCGAACACCACGACGGCTTTTCCATGTATGACAGCGCCCACAACTCCTGGAACGCCGCAAAAATGGGACCCCAAAAAGACATCATCGGCCTCCTCAAAGCCGCCACCGAAAGTGCCGGCCTCGTCTTTGGCCTCTCCACGCACCGCCTCGAAAACAGCTTCTTCTTCAATGGTGGCATGACCTTTCCCTCCGATGTTCGCGACAAATCCATTGGACTTTACGGATTCCGCCTCCCCGGCGACCTCCCCGGCAAGCCCAAAGGCGTCAAATACACCCCCGCCGTCAGCGAAGATTTCCTCAAGCACACCCACGAGCTTATAGACAAATACCAGCCCCAACTCATTTGGTTCGATTGGACGGTTGACCACATTACCCCCGCTTTCAACAAATTCCTGGCCTATTATTACAACAGTTCCCTCGACTGGGGAAAAGGCGTCGTCGTCAACACCAAGAAAGGTTACCCCAACAACGTCCAAGTCTCCGACATCGAGCGTGGCGCTTCAAAGACCATGATGAAATACGCATGGCAAACCGACACCTCCGTCGGCAAACACTCATGGGGCTACACCCGTTCCGAAAGTAACAAGCCCCCCCGCCAGATCGTGCGCAACCTCGTGGACATCGTCTCCAAAAACGGCAACCTTCTTCTCAACATCGGCCCTAAACCCGATGGCACCATTACCGAGGGACAGAAAAAAGTCCTTCTCGCCATCGGCGGATGGCTCAAAGTGAACGGCGAAGCAATCTATGGTACGCGCCCGTGGATAAAGTTTGGCGAAGGCCCCGCTAATAGCAAATCCGGCGCATTCTCCGACGGACGTGAAACCACCTTCACTCAAGAAGACATCCGCTTCACCACCAAAGGTAACGTCCTCTACGCCATCGCCCTCGGCTGGGGAGACTCCATTCTCATAAAATCCCTCGACAAGAAAACGCTCGCCGACGCCAAACTCCTCGGCATCACCCTCCTCGGGAACGACGGGCAACTCCAGTCGCAGCAAACCGACACCGGCTTGCGCGTCACCTTCCCCGGAAAACAAGTCGGCGACTACGCTTACGTCATCAAACTCACCTTTGATAAACCCGTCGGCGCCCACATCGAACCGGAGTGGGTAGATTTGCCCTTCGTCCACGGCGACCCAAATTAAAAACAAACAAAAACAATTTTTTCATCCACGAATTTCACAAATTTCACGAATTAAAAAACAATTAACACGGGAAAACTTATTTCGCTCTATTTAACCACGGATTATATGGATTTTATAGGATAAAAGGATTTGTTTTATTGTATCCTTCTTCGTGAAAGACGTGTTGAGGCACATCTTTTTATCTAAAAAATATCCGTGTAATCCGTGGTTAAAAACGAAGTTTGTTTTTTTATTCTTTTTTGCCAAAATAATTCGTGAAATTCGTGTAATTCGTGGACGAAAAAATGTCTCTTTAGTTTTCCAATTTTATTTTCTCCCAAAAGCATCATGAAAACAACACTCGCACTCTTCACCGCCGTCTTGTTCGGCACCGCCCCGCTCTTCGCGGATGCTCCCGCTAAGCCCGTCGCCACCGTTGCCTCTCCCAAAGGCACAGCGGTCTTTCAGCCCGATTGGAAGAACCTCAGCGAGCACTATCAAATCCCCGAATGGTTCAAAGATGCCAAGTTCGGCATCTTCATCCACTGGGGCGTCTATTCCGTCCCCGCCTATGACTCCGAGTGGTATCCGCGAAACATGTATGTGAAGAGCAGCAAGGTCTGGAAGCACCACCTCGAAACCTTTGGTCCGCACGATAAATTCGGTTACAAAGACTTCATCCCCCTCTTCAAAGCCGAAAAATTCGACGCAGTCGAATGGGCCGCCCTCTTCAAAGAAGCCGGTGCCAAATACGTCGTTCCCGTCGCCGAACACCACGACGGTTTCGCCATGTATGACAGCGCCCATAATCCCTGGAACGCCGTCAAAATGGGACCCAAGAAGGATATTATTGCCCTCCTGAAAGCCGCTATCGAAAGCGAAGGGCTTATCTTCGGCCTTTCCAGCCATCGCCTTGAGAACAACTGGTTTTACAACGGCAAACTGGACAAAACCGGCCTCTTCAAAGGCAAGCTCGACTTCCCCTCCGACACCTTGGACAAGACCATTACTCTCTACGGGCAACGTCTCGCCAGAGAGGGTTACAATGCCGCCGCCTCTACAGACTTCCTCGCGCACACCCGCGAACTTATAGACAAGTACCAGCCCCAGCTCATCTGGTTTGACTGGTCCGTCCACCGCATCCGCCCCACATTCAACCAATTCCTTGCTTATTATTACAATAATGCCCTCGACTGGGGAAAAGGCGTTGTCGTTAACACCAAGACCGGTTTTCCCAACAACATTCAGGTCTCTGACATCGAGCGCGGCAAATCAGCCGTTATGAAAAAATATCCATGGCAGACAGACACCTCTGTCGGCATAAGATCATGGAGCCACGTCAATTTTGAAAAGAATAAAACGCCCCAGCAAATCGTTCATGACCTCGTGGACATCGTCAGCAAAAACGGCAATCTTCTCCTCAACATTGGCCCCAAAGCCGACGGCACTATTACGGATGAGCAGAAAAAAGTCCTGCGCTCAATTGGCCAATGGCTCAAAGTGAATGGCGAAGCCATTTACGGCACCCGCGTTTGGATAAAGTTTGGCGAAGGCGGCACCAAGGGCACTTCTGGCGGTTTCTCGGATAGCCGGGTTATCCGCTACAGCAAAGCCGACTTACGGTTCACCTCCAAGGGAGACGCGCTTTATGTCATTGCCCTTGGCTGGGGAGACAGCCTCCTTGTGAAATCTCTCGACAAAAAGACGCTTGCGGATGCCAAGTTACTGGATGTCACTCTTCTTGGCGCAGAAGGGAAACTTCAATGGGAGCAGACAGACGGCGGCTTGAAGATCACCCTCCCGGCCAAACCGCCTTGCGAGTACGCTTACGCTGTTAAGCTCACTTTTGACAAACCCGTGGGCGCACATCTTCCGCACGATTGGGAGGACAAGTCTTTTAAGTATTAAAAAGAAAAAACAAAGACGAGAAATGGCATAAGGCGTCTTTTCCATCCACGAAATTAGTGTAATTCGTGGACAAAGTGGACGCGGTGCAAAAAAATGTCCCCTCGTCTGCATCGGGGGAGCACACGCGAGACGCGTGTGCTCCCCACAAAAAACAATCTCAAATTTCAAATCTCCAATCTCAAATCCCAACCAATGTGGGCGGGACGCCCACAGGCACACGCGAGACGCGTGTGCTCCCCGATGCAGACGTAGAGCGTTCTCAGCACACTCCCAAAATTTTTAATTTTTAATTTTTAATTCCTGCCTTCCTGCGGCGCCGCACTGCTGCCAACGCCAATGCGCCTGCTGCGGCGAACAACGCATACGTGCTCGGTTCAGGAACTACAGGACGCCCATTCACCAATTGGACACTGTTCTCATTATAAAGGATATCAAAGGCCCACGCCGTCGCAGGTGCCCAAGCACGATTCCCAGAGGAAAACTGCCCCTCTATTTTGTCCGCCTGAATAATCGTATAAATCTTGGTCGGATCCGGCTCAAATGTGCTGCTCAAGAAGACCGTCAAATCAAGACTCGCGCCGCCCAAATGAACCTCGTTGTTCACGACCAAGAGGTCATAATCAGTGTCTTCATTCCCTCGGATCTCGACGTAAAACTTCGCGCCAGCCGCAAACTCCACATTGCCGCCGGCAACCGTGAGCGTCCCGACATTGCCATTGCCGGGGGCTATACCGGCTCCAGCAGCCACGGTCAATGGTGATGCTGTGGAAATCACCCCGTTGCCGCCCAAAATACCCCCTGTCACAGTCACTGACGTGGCTTGCAAGGTGTTGTTCACTCTGAAACCGCCGCCAGCTACGGTCACCGTATTTAATGCGCTGTTCGCCATGGTAAGTGTCAGCGTGCCGTTGCCGCGCTTTACAAGGTTGCCTCCACCGGTGAGACCGCCTGTCAAAATCTGATTCGTATTCTGATTGAACTCGATGGTGGCTCCGCTGCCGACCTGAATCGCGCCTGCATAATTGCCGTTGCCAAGCCTGCCAGTGACTTCCAGACGACCTCCGCTAATGGCGGTGTCTCCCGTATAAGTATTGTTTCCGGCGAAGATAAGATCGCCAGTGTTGGATTTGCTCAAACCGCCGGCACCGGAAATCGCGCCGCGGATGATCTGCTCGCGGGTCTGTGCAAATTCGAGAGAATTTCCTGAGACGTTATTGATAATGTCGCCAGGGTAATTGCCGTTACCCAAAAGCCCGATAATCTGCAGACTTCCGGCAGAGAGCGTCGTGTTCCCGGTGTAAATGTGGTTTCCGGCAAGTTCCAACCGCCCGGCTCCTGTCTTGGTCAAACTGCCAGTGCCGGAGAACGCAGAAATTCGCGTAGTCCCATTCGCCTCTATCGTGCCGCCGTTGCCGCCGAGCACCCATGGCTTCGAGTAAGTGTTCGGGGCGAGGCTGAGGGTGCCGCCGTTGAGGGTGTTGGTGCCAGTGCCAGCAGTGCCGAGGTTGTTATCGTCGCTGATTGCCAAGGTGCCTCCGGTGACGGTCGTGTTTTTGTAGCTGTTCGTTCCGGTGAGGGTCAATTTGCCCGCACCGCTTTTCACAAGATTGCCGGGGCCGCTGAGGGTGCCGGACAAGACTTGGTCATCCGCCTGGTTCAATTCCAGATTGCCGTCGTTGCTAAAGGTGATGGCCGCCGCATAGGTGCCACCGGTGAGCGTGCCATTCACCACCAAGGTGCCACCGGAAACCAAGGTCGGGCCTGTGTAGGGCTGATTGGCGGTGAGGGTCACCTTGCCGTTGCCGCTTTTTGCAAGTGAGCCGCTGCCGGAAACAACGCCCGAATAGGTGTAGTCGTGGCCGGCACTGCGGTTGAACTCCAAGGTGCTGCCGGGGGTTGGCAATTCGACGTTGAGCGCGTTGGCCGCACCGTTGCGGATGTTGAGCGAGCCGCCATCGCCAAGGGTTACCTTAGCCGTCGAGCCAGTCACTTTCAGCGGGGCATCGGATACAACAGAGCCAGCAAAGGCCACCACGCTGTCCGTAATGTTTATTTCGACAAACTCCAAATCATTGTTGAACTGAATGAGATTTGTGTCGCCGGTGTTCACCTCGAGCTTCC
>JAITXH010000098.1 GCA_031284845.1 Puniceicoccales bacterium
GTGGTGGATTCAGAGGCCATCGTTGGAAAGAGAAAATTGTGAATTCTAAGCTAAGAACGAAAAAGTGAAAAGGTGCAGGGAAGCGCGTGTGAAAAACGAAGAGGTGCTGCGAGTTGCGAACGGTTTATTTCCATTCGAGGTGCCCGCGGTGCCACGCCCAGACGAGGCCTTCGACGAGGAGCAACACGAAAACCAACATCGCGAACAACGCCCCGGCAGGCAACCCCGACGCCGCCACGCTGAAGGGCAACAGGAAGAGCACTTCCACGTCAAAAATCAGAAACAAAATCGCGTAGAGATAATAGTGCGCCTTGAACTGGACACGCGCCGCCCCCTTCGCTTCGAGGCCGCACTCGTAGGTCGAGTTTTTGATGGCGTTGGGTTTACGCGGTTGGAAAAACCACGTCCAAAGCCATGTCACGGCCAGAAGCGCGATAGGAAACGCTGCGGCGACGGCCAGATACAGCGCGAGGAAAAGGTAGGGATGCTCGGAGGGAGACATATTTCGAAAAAGCAGGGAAAGCGGAAACCGCGCAAGTTACCCGTTGGCTTCTTTCGTGCAACGGGAAAAACGTTTCCCGGCAGGGAGAAAATGATGTTTTCCTTTCGTTTTTTTGTTTTTTGAGTTGCACTTGGCACCGCCGCTGCTACATAGGCGGACGCTGGTTGTTCAGCATCCAGTATCATTCAGCGATAAAAATCGTTAACACACTAACTCCTATAACTATAATATGAAAAAGAAACCTACAGCGGTTCCCGTTGCCGCTCCCCAAACTAAAACGACTCCCCAGGCCAAGTCCGCCCCCGTTGCCGCAAAAAAACCTTCCGCGCCGGTGACGAAACCCGCTCCCGCGCCTGCGCCCAAGGCCAAGCCCGCACCGGCAGCAGCACCCGCCCCGAAACCGGCGTCCGCGTCCGCCGCTCCGGTTTCCCAACCCGCTTCCTCCACGCCTGCGCCCAAGTCCAGAAAAGCACTTCCCGGCCCGACGACCATTGTGGCGTTGATTGATGCCGGCTGGGGCAATCAAGTTTTTCTGCGCGGGGAAGGCGGCGAACTTTCCTGGGATTACGGGATCCCGATGACGTGCCGCGGGGCAAACGAGTGGGTTTGGGTGTCCACTTCCGGTGCGCCCGCGCACACTTTCAAGTTTGTCCTCAACGACGTGTTTTGGGAAATCGGTGCCAACCGCATCGCCGGTGCCGGGGAGACCTTCGCAGGCACGCCGTCGTTTTAAGTTACGCGGTATCGTTCGCCGGGGGGATATTGGCAGGTGCGCCGCTTGTTTTGCGGTTGCAAACCTGCCCCGCCCCGGCAGTTTCCTTCCCCTTCCGATGAGTTATATCATTCCCAGTGTTGTCGAACGTGACGGGCGCGGTGAGCGCTCGTGGGATATCTATTCCCGCCTTTTGAAAGACCGAATCATCTTCCTCGGCGCGCCCATTTTTGACGAAGTGGCCAACGCCGTTGTCGCCCAGATGCTTTTCCTCCAGATGGAAGACCCCAAGAAAGACATCCATCTCTACATCAATTCGCCGGGCGGGAGCGTGACCGCCGGCATGGCCATCTACGACACGATGAACTTTTTGCATTGCGACATCGTGACCTATTGCGTGGGGATGTCGGCGAGCATGGCGACCGTGCTCCTCGCCGGGGGAACGAAGGGCAAACGCTACGCTCTCCCCAACAGCCGCGTGATGATTCACCAACCTTCCGGCGGGGCCACGGGGCAGACCTCGGACATCTCCATCGCCGCCAAGGAAATCCTTCGTTGGCGCGACACGCTCAACCGGACGATTGCTAAACACAGCGGCAAACCGCTCGAACAAATCCAAAAAGACTCCGATCGCGATTACTACATGACTGCGATTGAGGCGCGTGATTACGGCCTCGTGGATCACGTCATCGAAAACAAACCGGGCAAAGCCTGAGGCGTTTCTGTGCCTCGTCCGGCCCCTCCCGGCCTGCGTTTGCGGGCGCAAACCTTTCCTCTCACCATGTCCAACGCAAATCCTGCTTCGCAACCCGGCACCGCTATCGCCAAGTCCGCCGCCGAAATTTTCTGGGAAGAATTGCGTTGCTGTGCCGCTGAGGTTGCCAGTTCCGAGCCGGCTCTCGCCCCGATGCTCCGGGAGTTCGTGCTGGACCATGTATCCTTTGGCGACGCCATCGCGCTGCGTCTTGGGGCCAAGCTCGTCTATCATTCGGAGCGGGGCGGGCATTTACACGATATTTTCCGCGAAGCCTTCGAGAAGGAGCCGGCGATTCTCGATCAGGTGCGTGCCGACTTGCGGGCGGTCGTCGAGCGCGACCCGGCCTGCGATTCCGTGCTCACGCCGTTTCTGTGGTTTAAGGGATTTCAGGCGATCACTTGCCACCGCGTCGCGCATTGGCTTTGGAACCACCAGCGGCAGAACTTTGCGCGTTATCTGCAATGCCTCGTCTCGGAGGTGTTCGCCGTGGACATCCACCCCGCGGCGCAACTCGGAAGCGGGATATTGCTCGACCACGCCACCGGGTTTGTCGTCGGCGAGACGGCGGTTATCGAGGACGATGTTTCTATTCTTCACGATGTCACGCTCGGGGGCACCGGCAAAGAACGCGGCGATCGGCATCCCAAGGTGCGGCGCGGCGTGTTAATCGGGGCGGGCGCGAAGATTCTCGGAAATATCATAATCGGCGAAGGGGCGAAGATCGGGGCGGGCAGTGTGGTGTTGGAGGACGTGGGGCCGCACATGACGGTGGCAGGAGTGCCAGCGGAAGTCGTCGGAGACGTGGAAGACGCCGACGAACCGGCCTTCAACATGAATCACCGGCTTCACAGCATTTGGGCGCCGGAGATTTGATTGGGGGGCGGCGGGGCGGGGCGGGTTTACGCTTTGAGCGCGGCCTGAATTTCGGCGAAGGGAGGCATCTTGCTGGGGTCGTCGCTCGACCACGCAAATTGGATGACGCCGTCCTTGCCGATGACGAAAGCGGAGCGTTTGGCGACTCCCTTGTAGCCCAGCACGCCGGGGAGGAAATTATCTTCGCGCACGTCGTAGGCAGTGATGGCTTCGAGGTTGAAATCCGAGGCGAGGGTGAAGCTGATCCCGGCCTTCTGTGCCCAAGCTTCCTGGGCGAACGGGCTGTCCACGGACACCGCGATGACATCGGCGTGAAGCGAGTTATAGGCCTGGATGGAATTGCTAATGGAGCAGAGTTCTTCGGTGCAGACTCCGGTGAAGGCGAATGGGACGAAGAGCAGGACGGTTTTCCCTTTTCCGGTATTTCGCGTGAGGGAGACGTCTTCGAGTCCGGCTGCGGTTTTGGATTTGAGTGTGAGGGAGGGGGCTTGTGTGCCGATTTTGAGTGCCATGTCGGGGATGCTGTTCCGAGGAGCGCTTGAGGGCGACATTAAAAGCCTCAGTCAAAAACTCAGAGTTTTTTTGCGCTTGATTCCTGACGAGGAAAGAACATTGTTGGACACATGATCTCACAACATCGCTTTAAAAGCAAACACGCCGACGCCGTGTATCACTGCATCTCTCGCACAATCAGCGGCGAAAAACTCTTCGATGACGAAGCCAAAGAAATACTCCGCAAACAACTGCATCAGGTTGCAGATTTTTCCGGAGTGGAAATTCTCACCTACACCATCATGTCGAACCACTTTCATATTCTGGTTCGCGTGAAGGAACAAAAGAATGTCTCCGATGAGGAGCTTCTGCGCCGCTATAAGATGCTCTACCCGAAACCTAACAAATGGAATACCGTGCAAATCGAATTGATCGCGGCGGCATTCAAAGAGAACGGTGCCGACGCCGAACGAATCCGCAAACAGCTATTGGCTCGCATGGGCGATTTGTCGGAGTTCATGAAGACGCTCAAACAACGCTACACGATTTGGTTTAACCGTAACCACAAACGCTTCGGCCCGCTTTGGGCAGAACGTTTCACGAGCATCATCATCGAGGGGAGTCACCATTTCTCGCTGCAAATGATGGCGGCTTACATTGACCTGAACCCCGTCCGCGCCGGACTGGTGCGCGACCCGAAAGACTACCATTGGAGCGGCTACGGCGAGGCGGAAGCTGTCGGCGGGAAAATGCTCGCAGGGCTGCGACAAGTTGTTTCCGGTGCGGAGAACCTTAGCGACAAGGAAGTGCTGGCGGCATATCGAGTAGGCCTTTACGGGAAGGGTGCTGCTGCAAAGCGCGGCGACCCGAAAGCCGCCCGCATCAGCTCCGAAGATTTTGCTGCGGTGCAGAAAGCCGACGGCAAATTAACTGGTGTGTCACGGGCACGATTGCGTGTGAGTTGGTTCACGCGTGGTGCGGTAATCGGCAGTTGCGGATTCGTGAAGGAACACTTGAATGAATACCGCGGACACACCCGCAAGCGGCGACACATGGAGCCAAAGGTGTTTTCAACCGAAGAAGGCGACGAGTGGTCGGAAATCTATTCGATGCGTGCCAGAGACTGAGACCCGCCGCAACCCGCTGCATTCTTCTCCTCTCCCTTTAAAAAACAAAACACTGTCAACCTGAAAAAACACTGCGTTTTAATATGAAACCTTAACATGGAACCTGACATAGATTTTCCGGGCAAAGCTGCCGTGATGAAATTCGTCGAAACACTGCGCGATATCCGCCGTGTGTCGCCATACACCGTTCGCAATTACCAACAGGCTCTGAGGGATTTTTGCCTGTGGGCTAAACAAAGCAGTGGATTTTCCGGTGATTTCGGCAAAATTTCCCGACGAACCGCCCGGGATTTCATCATTGAAAAACAGCATACCCACTCTCGCGCAACCCTGCATAACCACCTCGCAGCCCTGCGAGCCTTTTACCGTAACCTTCTGCGCAACAAAGCCGTCCTCTCCTCTCCTTTCACTGGGTTGCGTTCGCCTAAACTCCCCAAACGCCTCCCCCGCTTCCTCACCGAACAGCAAATGTCCGTCCTCCTTTCC
>JAITXH010000120.1 GCA_031284845.1 Puniceicoccales bacterium
ATTTGAGATCGGAGATTTGAAATTGGAAATTATTTTTTGTTTTTGCGATTTGTTGATGGGCGTATTTTTGGCGGCGGGTCTTCCGATTCCGACGGCCATCTTAAAATATCCGTGGCATCTGTGGTTAAAATGAGCGCCTGCCATCCTCTGCCCGCGCAGTGTGGACGGAGTGGACGCTTTTTTGATTTGAGATCGGAGATTTGAAATTGGAAATTATTTTTTTGTTTTTGTTGATAGGCACCTTTTTGGGCGGCGGGTCTTCCGATCTCGACGGCCATCTTAAAATATCCGTGGCATCCGTGGTTAAAGTGAGCGCCTGCCAGAGTCCGCTCGCTCAGTGTGGGCTAAAGGGGGAGAGCTGCGCTTTTTTAATCTTTAATTTTTCCCGCTACCAACCATGTCACGATAAAGCCCGGCAGGGTGCAAAGCATGACCCAAATGAAAAAATACTCATATCCCGCATATGCCGCAAGCGGCCCAACCCAAAAGCCGGGGATGAGGTTCCCCAAATAAGCCAGCCCGGTGGCAAAAGAATAATGCGCGACGTGACGCGGCCCGTCGCACAAGCGCAACATGACTATGCAAAAAACCGTGTATCCCATCCCGTAGCCGAATTTCTCCACAACGACACCGGCACTAATCCAACCCAGAGACTCCGGACACCAATGCGCCAACGCAAGAAATGCAAGATTGGGCAAGTGCATGAAGACGACAAGCGGCCAAACCGTGCGCCGGAACTTGAAGCGCCAAAGCAATGCTCCGCTGAGAAGCCCTCCGGCTGTCAAAGCCACGAGGCCGGGCAAAGCATTGACAAGCGCAAGTGACTCGTTGTCGAGCGCGAGGCCGCCTGCAACACGGGTGTCCTTGAGAAACAGGGTGGCAATGCGCCCTACTTGCACTTCTGCGAGGCGGAAAAATAGAAGAAATGCGATCAGTAAACCAATGTCCTTTATGCGAAAAAAGGAGATCCACGTTTCGCCGAATTCCCGCAAAACGTAATTTAATCTGGCCCGGGCAGTCTGCCGGGGGAGCACTTGTCCGGAAAGTTCCAATGCGCCTTCTTTTGGGGTGTCGTTGGCGGGATACGGCAAAACTTTCTTATGCCAGACAGATAGCACGACGAGCACCAACCCAACCAAGGCAAACAAAAAGGCCCATGCACTGGCGTTACTCCAGTGCGCCCGCTTAACAAGCGAGCCGACAGCTCCGATGAGCACAAATTGCACCAAAATCAAACCGAGCCGGTAGGCCGTGTTACGAATGCCGATAAAGTTATTCTGCGCCGCGATATCCAAGCCGTAGTAAAAGCCGTCAGCGGCGATGTCGTGTGTGGATGCGAGCAGGGCGATGGATGCGAAGGCAAACAGCAGGAAGGTGGACGCGGCGTCCATGCGGACACTCAGGGCGAGCGCTGCAAAGGCACAGCCGAGCAGGGCCTGAAAACCCCAAATCCAGAAACGCCGGGTTTTATAAAGCTCGATGAGCGGGCTCCAAAGCGGCTTGAGCGCCCACGGGAGGGCAGCGAAGGCGATGAGGCGTGGAATGGCGCTCTTATCCACGCCGAGATCTTGCAGGAGCACTGGCCCTGCACCTTCGACAAGGCTGTTGGGAAGCGCCTCAACAAAATACAGGGAGGGAACCCAAAGCCAAGGCAAGAGGCCTGGATCTTTCAGGCGGCGGAGCACATCAGTTTGCCGTGGCGGGCGGCGGAGCCTGCTCGCCCAGAATCTTCCGGCCATACTCGTCCACGGAGCGGAACAAGTTGTGGAAGAACGAGGCAATGGTGATGCTCAAACTCAACAATTCACTGTTACTCAATTCAATGCGGTCGCCGGGATGAAATGCGCGGCGCGTGTCCACAATGCGCACTTCGGGCTGCTGATTTTCTATGCCTTTGGGCGGATTGATGGTCTGCACGGTCTTGAACTCAAAGACCAACTCGCCATCCGCATTCACGTCTTCCTTCGCGACGACGCCGTTGCGTGCCATAAGGACCCGCAGGGAAATGGCGATGGCGATCAGGGCGTCTTCCAGCTCGCACATGATTTCGAATTCGCGCTCGAAGGCTTCAAATTTATCCTGCAAAGCCAAACGGACGAAGGCACCTTGCGTTTCTGAAAGCTTTTTGTTGGCCTCCTCGGGGTTGGCCTTTAACGCGGACTGGCTTCTGATGAGCTGGCAGAGCAAATGGCAATTATCCAAACAGGCCGCCGCCATGTTCAACAAATCATTGATCGTCTGCCGGGAGAGCAGGCCGCGCGAGTAAGCCTGTATCTGCCCGAAGTCCAGATGCAGTTGCTGGACGGGCATGATCTTCACCTGCCGGGCAAAGCCTTCGTATTTCTCCGCTTCGACTTGCTGCGAAGCGGCGAGGTTGTAGGCAAGCAAGTCAAACTGGCGTTGCAAAGCGCCAAGAAAATTTTGGCTGATAGCCTGAAGGCTGATAACTTGCTGTTGGGGATTTTGTTCGTTTTCGTTGGCCATGAAAAAACATCTTAAAGACGGACAAAGCCGTATTCTTCTTCCGCAAGCCCATCGCCGCCCAAATCGGCGACTTCTTGGGCGTTAACGGGTGCCACATCACTTCCGCTGGAATAGCTCTCGGAATCGAGGGCCGCCACGGGAAAGACAGGTGTATCGCTTCCTCCGCGATGCGGGGCGACTTCCTCCGCCAGAGGCTCCGCGCCATCGTCGAGATCAACGGAGAACGGTTCACGCACTTGGAGGAGGCTGAAAGAGAGAAAAAGCACGGCGGCATTCATGAGCATGGCCGCGCTGCGGCAGACGCGCCCGAAGGGGAAGCGGCTGAAACTCCAGCGTGCGTGGGTGCGGCGGGAAGCGGCGATCGCCGCAGACATGCGCTGGGCGGCCAGAAGGCTCCGGTGCTGGAGCAAAATCTTTTGGTAACGCGGGGTGGCCCTTATCGCCAGTGAGAGGAGGATACGCTCCTCTCCGGATATTTCGCCATCCAGATATTTATTCAGTAATTTATGGAAAAGTTCGTCGTTCATGCGAATTCAGTGCCCATGAGAGCGCGCAACGCTTCCCGTGCACGGGCGATCCGGCTCTTTACGGTACCTATGGAGAGGCCGAGGGCTTCCGCAATGTCCTCATAGGCCATATTTTTGACATTTCGCATGACAAGTATTTCGCGGTGAGCTTCTTTCAGCCCTTGCATGCATTCGGTGACGCGATCAACAAATTCGCGGTTGATGGTCTGCTCTACCGGTGTGAGTTCTTTGTCCGGCAGGGCATCAATCAGGGTCATATCGCAATCTTCTCCCAACGGGCATTCGAGCGACATGGAGGCATCGCGCTTCCGGCGCCACCAATACCAGTAACGATTGCGTGCGAGGTTGGTCGCAATCTGGTAAAGCCATGTGGAAAAAGATGCGGTGCCGCGGAAAGACGGCAGCCCGCGCTGGGCGCGGATAAAAGTATCTTGGGTAATCTCCTCTGCATCCTGCCAATTGTGCAGGAGGCTGAACACCTTAGAAAAAATACGGTCCTGATAAATGACGACAAGGTCATTGAAGGCGGCGACATCGCCCATGCGTGCCCGTTCGATGGAAGATTCTTCTGAGAGGGTCATAGCTTTTTTGTGAGAGTGATAGTTGAGGCCAACACTCTTGGAGGACGCATCCGGCGAGTGCAAGTTTTTTTTGTGAACACCGGGAAACGGGGATGCCGGGGAGTCGCAACCTTGGAGCAGCCCTGCCCTTCTGAGGCCCTCCGGTGCCAGATATCTGGCTAATCGAAAAATCCGGGTTTGGCAAACCGCCTCTGGGAATCCATACGCCTGCCACAGATGAACGATGATAGACCTGATGACGAACCGGGAGCATGGAGGCAGCAGGTGTCGCAAGCCAGCCTGCCCGAAATCCACCGCAGTATCGCCGTGCCGGGGAAGGCACCTTTTTGGCGGAAAATGGCCGCGTTTGCCGGGCCGGGATTCCTTGTCGCGGTCGGCTACATGGATCCCGGAAACTGGGCCACGGATCTGGAAGGCGGCTCGCGCTTCGGCTACATTCTTTTGTCCGTCGTCCTGCTCGCCAATCTGATGGCGATGCTCTTGCAACACCTCTGTGTGAAGCTCGGCATCGTGACGGGGCGCGATCTCGCCCAAGCCTGCCACGACCACTATCCGCGCCCTGTGGTATGGGGCCAATGGGTGCTCTGCGAGCTGGCTATTGCCGCATGCGACCTTGCGGAAGTGGTCGGCTCGGCCATCGGGCTGCAATTGCTCTTCGGGATCCCGCTCGTGTGGGGATGTATAATCACTTGCATTGACGTGCTGGTGGTGCTCTGGCTCCAGAATAGAGGGTTCCGGCTTGTCGAGGCGATCGTGGTCGTGCTCATCGCCACTATCGGGCTATGCTTCACGGCGGAATTGTTTTTGCTGCGCCCCGACATGGGCGAAGTCGCCCTCGGGTTCGTCCCCAATCCGGAAATCCTCCGCTCCAAAAGTATGCTCTTTGTCGCCATCGGCATACTCGGAGCCACCGTCATGCCGCACAATCTCTACCTGCACTCTTCCATCGTGCAGACGCGCAACTACGAACGCACGCCGGAGGGAAAACGCGAGGCGGTGCGTTTTGCCACCATTGACTCGAGCTTCGCCCTCGTTTTTGCGTTTTTCGTCAATGCCGCCATCCTCATCCTCGCGGCGACGGCATTCCACAAGACCGGGCAGCAAAATGTGACGGAAATCCAGGATGCCTACAAACTGCTCAGCCCTACGCTCGGCGCGGGGCTGGCGAGCACACTCTTTGCCATAGCACTTCTGGCCTCGGGGCAAAACTCCACTATCACTGGCACTCTGGCCGGGCAAATCGTAATGGAGGGCTTTTTAAATCTGCGCCTCAGCCCGTGGTTGCGGCGCTTGGTCACACGCGCCATCGCCATCGTGCCCGCCGTGTGCATCATCGGCTTCTTCGGGGAAGACAAGACAACGGAGCTTCTGGTGTTCAGCCAAGTGGTCTTGAGCATGCAATTGGGTTTCGCCGTCTGGCCGCTCATGCGCTTCACCGGAGAAAAGAAAAAGATGGGCGAATTTACGAACAAGCTATGGATGAAAATCTGCGGTTGGTCCGTTACTTTTGTCATCATCGCCCTCAACATCACCTTGCTCATTCTCGAATTTGCAGGGAATAAATAAGAAATCTTGCTCTAACGCCAATCGGGTAACACTGTTGGGATGAGTAACTCTTACACAACGAATCCAAGCCGAGATTATGGCTTCCCGCCGTCCAAGAATTTTCGTCAGCATCACCAGCACCGACTTGAGCGCGTGTCGTCAGATCGTCGTGAACGCCCTGCTCGAGATGGGGTGTACCCCCACCGGGTCAGATACGCAACCACCCGACGCCGGAAGCGCCCGCGCACAGTTGCGGAAAATAATCGCTGACTGCGACGCTGTGTTGCACATAGCCGGAGAGTGCTCCGGCGGCGACCCGCAGACACGCACACCGGGGACACCGCGCCGGAGCTACGCGCAACTCGAATACGAGACAGCCCGCGAGTTAAAAAAGCCGCTCCACGTCATCGTGTGCAGCACGAAGTTTCCCTACGACGCCCATAAACCGGAAGCGCAAGACGTCCAGGCCTTGCAGCAAGCGCACCGGCAACGCCTACTGGCGGAGAACCCCTTGCTCGCCACAGTCCACAAGCCCGCAGAACTGGGTGCGCGGGTCCTCGCGCTGAAGGGCGAATTCACGGGGTCCACCACCGCGGAAAAATCCGCCTCGGGCGACGCCGTGCTCTGGATCGGTGCCACCTTGTCCGGCTTACTCCTGTTGGGCGCGGGCGTGGGGGTCCTCTTGATGGAAACCGGCGAACAGGAAAACCGGCGAGCGCTCGAAAAAGAACGCTTCCAGACGAGGGAAGCTACGAAGCAACAACGCAAAAAACAAGAACTCCAGAACGCGCAATTCCGGGAAGACCTTTCGGCGCTCTTTAAAGACTACGTCGCACGAGACATCCCCGGGTTGACCGACGACGCCCGGCGCGAACGCGCCATCAGGGCGTTTTCCAAGCGCCAGAACATCCAGCCCGAAAAAGTAAAAGAAATTATCGCCTGGTATGCCGGCGTCATCAAAGGCAACCCGAATGCCGGAGAGTTGGACCTCTCGTTTGCCACTTTCGCAGAAAAACGTTTCGCCGAGTCCGCAGAAAGCGCCGGGAAAGCCATCCGCCAATTCCGGCTTGAGCTGGACATCGCCGACAAATGGCGCGAGCAGGGACGGGGCGCAGAAGCCGACGAACTGAGACAGAGCGTGCTCAACAACCTTTTCCTCGCCTTCAGACAGCAGGCCGTGGCGCTCATCGCAGGGGGACAATTCAAGCAAGCCGCAGACGCCTGCCGTCTGGCATTGCAGGAAACACCCGGTGAAGACAGCGATTGGAAACGGACTGAACTGCATATCCTACTCGGCGAAGCAGCGCTCGAGCAAGCGGCGCAAACGGCAGATAAGGCCGAGTCCGCCGCCCCTCTGCAAGATGCCGCGCAGTCTTTCAAAAACGCCTTGCCCGGCAGCCCGCGCGACGTCTCAGCCAGACAATGGGCAATCGTGCAAAACAAACAGGCCGCCGCATTGAACGCACTCGCGGCAGTCTCCGCCCCGGGTGAACGCGCCCGGCTGGCGGGCAGCGCCGAGCGCGTCTGCCGCAATGTGCTGGAAGCCCAAATCCGCACAACACTGCGAAGGGAATGGGCGGCAGCATCCCACAATCTGGGTGCCGCGCTCAGCGGGCGGGCAGCAGCGGTGGACGGTGACCGCGCGCGTCTGCTGGACGAAGCGGTGCAAGCATTCCGCAACGCCCTGGAAGTACGCACTAGGAAAGATCTTCCTCTGGAATGGGCGCAGACGCAAAGCGAGATAGCCGCCGCGCTACACGATCAGGCCGCTCTGGCAAGCGACGCAAACGAACGGG
>JAITXH010000123.1 GCA_031284845.1 Puniceicoccales bacterium
ATTTGAGATCGGAGATTTGAAATTGGAAATTATTTTTTGTTTTTGCGATTTGTTGATGGGCGTATTTTTGGCGGCGGGTCTTCCGATTCCGACGGCCATCTTAAAATATCCGTGGCATCCGTGGTTAAAATGAGCGTCTGCCATGGTCCGCCTGCCCAGTGTGGACGCGGTGGGCTGTATGAAATTTTACACTATCGCGGTGCCGTTTATGCTTTCCTCTGTGTCCAGCTTTCTTTTTATGCAGGCAAGCTGTAAAAACAATATGGGATACGCTCTAGACCACAAACCTGCCACGCCACTCATCCGCCTCCGCAATATCACGAAGACTTACGGAAAGGGGGTCGCTGCCTTTCAGGCGTTGCGTGGCATAGACCTCACCATCCATCAGGGAGAGTTTGTCGCTATCATGGGGCATAGCGGCTCGGGAAAATCTACCTTGATGAATTTGCTCGGTTGCCTCGATACGCCGACTACAGGCACTTACCACTACCAAGGTATCTCTGTCGGCGATCTGGATGGCGATCAACGCGCGTTGTTGCGCCGTTATGCGCTCGGTTTCGTTTTTCAGGGGTTCAATCTGCTCGCTCGCACCAATTCCCTTGAGAATGTCGAATTACCTTTGATCTACCGCGGGCTTAGCCAAAAAAAGAGGGACAGTGAGGCCGTGCGCTCGCTCTTCTCCGTGGGCCTTGCAAGCAAGCTGCGCAGCACGCCTTCCGAACTCTCCGGGGGACAACAGCAGCGCGTGGCCATTGCGCGGGCCATTGTCACCGAGCCGGGCACGCTCTTTGCCGATGAGCCGACCGGTAACCTCGACTCCGCCACTACGCGGGAAATCATGGCGCTGCTCACGCGACTCAATGCCGAAATGGGCATCACCATACTCATGGTCACGCACGAGGACGATGTCGCCGCTTACGCAAAACGCATCGTGCGCATCACTGACGGACTCATCGCCTCCGACATGTCTGTCAAAAAAGAGCCGCCCGCGCCCGCCGTCATTCAGGCAAAGCCGCCCGCGCCGGACAGCGTCAAAACCGCAGAGGACGTGCCTCCCTCCGGAGGAGCTCCTTCTACGCACTCGCACAGCGATTTTGGCGTGACGTTGCTCAAGAGCTAGAGAAGTGCAAAGGCACGGGCGGCGTCTATCCGGTTTTCACGTTTCCACTAATTCAATTTTTCAAAACATGGTTTTTTTCAATGCATTCCTCATCGCCTTGCGCGAGATCCGCCGAAACCTTACGCGGGCTTTTCTCACCATGCTGGGCGTCATTATCGGTGTGTCCGCCGTCATTACCATGGTGACGCTCGGCGATGGCTCCACGCAGGCTGTCCGGGAGCAGATATCCAACTTGGGCAGCAATCTTCTCATGCTGCGCCCCGGGCTGGGATTCGGTCCGCGCACATCGTCCGCGGGTGTGCCCAATTTCACACAGGAGGATTCCACCGCCATCCTGGAACAGGTGCCCGGCGTGGCGGATGTGGCACCGGTCATCCGCACTTCGATGAGCACGATATTCATGCAGAATGCGCGAGCCACGCCCATCATCGGCTCTACGTTGAAGTATTTTTCCATCAATAAATGGACAGTCAGCGACGGACGTTTTTTTGACGAAACGGAAGCACGCTCCGGTGCCGCTGTGTGCGTAATCGGCAGCACTGTCCGCCGGGAGCTTTTTACGGATGGCTCCTCGCCCATCGGTGCCAAAATCCGCTTGGGCAATGCGGCATGCGAGGTGATCGGCGTGCTCCGCTCCAAGGGGCAAATGGGCATGGGCGATCAGGACGACAGTATCATCGTGCCGCTGTCCACCTTGCAGCGCCGCCTGATCGGGCGCACATCCCCGCGGGACATCACCCTGATCAGCATCTCCGCCGTGGAAGGCGAAAGCAGCGATGCGCTCATTCAGGACATCCGCTCCCTCATGCGGCAACGGCGCAATTTGCAGCCGAGCCAGGATGATAATTTCAACGTGTTCGATACGCGGCAAATCGCCGACACGCTCAGCGCCTCCACGAAGACAATGACGTCGCTGCTGACAGCCGTGGCTGCCGTCTCGCTCGTCGTCGGCGGCATCGGCATCATGAACATCATGCTGGTTTCGGTCACAGAGCGAACGCGCGAAATCGGAATCCGCATGGCTATCGGTGCCCGTACGAAGGACGTGCTGTTGCAATTCCTTGTGGAGGCGACGACGCTTTCCTGCATAGGCGGCTTGATCGGCGTCATACTGGCCGCTGGTCTGTGTTATCTACTGGCACCGATTATCGGCGCACATTTTATATTCAATTTGCAGATCAATCTGCTCGCACTTCTGGTCTCGGCGGCAGTGGGCATCTTCTTCGGATTCACCCCGGCACGGCGCGCCGCTATGCTGGATCCCATTGAGGCGCTGCGGCACGAATGAGCGGGATGGAAGGGCAGGGGCGCACGGCGTCTGACCACTTCGACGGCAGGCGATTTTTCACACCGGATGCGCCGCCCGTGGCCACTCTGGGGATGGTGCTGCGCTGGCAGTTTTTCTCGCACCGCAAAAAGGCCGTTTGGCCTTCATCTGTGCCTGTGCTGGAGTCCAAGCCCGAATCCCGCCCCGGCGCAGTCACGGCGACATGGATAAACCACTCGACCTTTTTATTGCAGACGCCGGCGGGCAATTTTTTGACGGACCCCGTTTACAGCCGCCGTGCCGGTCCCCTTGGCTTGGTCGGTCCGCGGCGTGTCCACGCGCCCGGTGTGCCTTTTGATGCCTTGCCCGGGATCACGGCTGTGTTGCTCAGCCATGACCACTACGATCATTGCGACATGGCCGCATTGCGCCGGCTCGCCCGCCGCGACGCGCCTGTGGCCATCACGCCGTTGGGCAACGGCGCGTTGCTGCGTAGTGCAGGGTTTACGCGCATCGTCGAATTGGACTGGTGGGGGCAAACAAGGGAGGTGCCGGGGGTGGATATTGCGGTGACGCCTGCCCAACATTGGAGCAACCGGCTCTCCGGGCTGCGTTGTCGGCGCCTTTGGGGTGGATTTTTTCTGACGCTGTCCGGGCTGCGGATTTATTTTGCCGGAGATTCCGGGTATCACCCCCGGATATTCCGGCAAATCCGTGAAAATCTGGGCGCACCGGATCTCGCCCTGCTTCCCATCGGCGCTTATGAGCCGCGGTGGTTTATGCGCCCGCAGCATTGCGATCCGGCAGAGGCCGTGCAGATACATCTCGATGTGGGTGCCCGGCGCAGTGTGGCGATGCACTGGGGCTGTTTCCAGCTTACGGATGAGGCTCGTGAGGAGCCGCCGCGTGCGTTGGGCAGGGCACTGGCGGATGCCGGGCTTGCACCGGAATCTTTTGTTGCCGTGGCACCGGGAGAGAGTGTCGCGGTGGGTGGGTAAGACAAATTAAACAGGGGTATGGTGCGGGAAAGGTGTTTTCCGCTTTTCCACGCGGTGGCTTTTCCCTAGCGTCCGGATTCTTTCTTCTATGCGTAACGCCGCTGACTATTCTGATCCACGTTTCTCGTTGCCTGACGCCACCGGGCACTTCGGTGAGTTTGGCGGCACTTTTGCGCCGGAGACTCTGATGACCCCGCTTGCCGAATTGACCAGCGCTTACCTGAGCGTCCGCGACGATCCGGATTTCCAAAGTGAATTTGCCGCTTTGCTGCGCGAATACGCCGGGCGCCCCACATTGCTCTATTTCGCGGAAGGGCTGACGCGCCACCTCGGCGGCGCGAAGATTTACCTTAAACGCGAAGATCTGCTCCACACCGGCGCGCACAAAATCAACAACGCGCTGGGTCAGGTGTTGCTCGCCAAACGCATGGGCAAAAAGCGCATCATCGCAGAGACCGGCGCAGGGCAGCATGGCACGGCGACGGCGGCGGTCTGCGCTAAGTTCGGCATGGAGTGCGTGATTTACATGGGCGCGACCGACATGGAGCGGCAGGCGTTAAACGTTTACCGGATGCGGCTCATGGGGGCCGAGGTGCGGGCCGTCAATGTCGGGCAACGCACATTGAAGGAGGCGGTCAACGAGGCGTTCCGCGATTGGGTAGGCAGTGTGCGCACGACGCACTACGTGCTGGGCACCGCTTACGGGGCGCATCCGTTTCCGATGATGGTGCGCGATTTTCAGCGCGTGATATCGAAGGAGTCCCGCGCTCAAATGCAGGCCGTGGCCGGGCGTCTTCCCGACCACGTCATCGCGTGTGTGGGTGGCGGCAGCAACGCCATCGGCTCGTTTTTCGAGTATCTGGACGATCCGCAAGTCGCGCTCATCGGCGTAGAGGCGGGCGGGCGGGCCATCGCTCCGGGAGAGCATGCGGCCCGTTTCGCTGGAGGGAAACCCGGCGTGCTGCAAGGTTGCCTGACTTATGTTTTGCAGGATGCTGAAGGGCAAATCGAGGGCACGCATTCCGTGTCTGCTGGGCTGGATTATGCGGCGGTGGGGCCGGAGCACGCCTACTACTGGAAGCGCGGGCGCATCCAGTTTGCCCATGCGGACGATGCTGCCGCACTGGGAGCTTTCAAGCTGCTGTGCCGCACAGAAGGCATTTTACCGGCACTGGAGTCTTCTCATGCGCTGGCGCACGCTATCGCGCTGGCACCCCGGGAGCCGAAGGAAAATATCCTGCTCGTGAATCTCTCCGGTCGCGGGGACAAGGATGTGTGGCATGCGGCACGCGCGATGAATGAGACCCTGACGCTGTAGGGCGCAATGGGCGGAATTAGAAATTCCGGGCGTTGCGCTCCACGTAATCCACAAGTGGAGGCTGGAAGATTTCGGTTCTAGAGGCATTCTTTTTGTTAGCTATTATTTATTGATTGATAATTAGTTAATTCAGTTAATTTCCCTCATTTTTTGATTTTTTAACTCAAGATGTGCCTTCTATAGCTTTTCCGTATTGATGAAATGTGCGGGTTAAGATTTCTTCCGCCGCTCACCACAAATCAGCAAGACACCACACCACAACTCATACTCCAATGACAGCCACCGCCGCCGCTTTGCCACGACGTTCCAGCACCGCCTCAGAAGATTTGTCCACATTGGACGCTATAAGCGAGGCTCAGCGCATCGCCTTTGCGCCGATGCTCTATCAAGCCGTGGGATCCATGCTTGATTTGGGTATTTTGGCCTTTCTCGATACACGCGGCACCAGCGGTGCCACGGTGGACGAGGTAAGCGGGCAGTGTAGCGTGAGCACCTATGGCGCAGCGGTCTTGCTGGAAGCAGGCGTCAGCGGGCGCGTGGTGCTGCAACAGGGGGAGAAATTTTTGATAGCACGGGCAGGGCGCTTTCTCCTGCACGATAAGATGACGCGGGTGAACTTCGACTTTGTGCGCGACGTGTGCTATGCTGGCATGGCACAGCTCACCGAGGCGGTGAAGACCGGCAAACCTGCGGGCTTGCGGGTGTTCGGCGACTGGCCGACGATTTATCCGGCCCTTTCCTCTTTGCCCGAACCTGCGAAAACAAGCTGGTTCGCGTTCGACCACTTTTATTCCGATGCGGCGTTTGGCGCGGCGTTGGGGCCGGTCTTTTCTCTGCGCCCCGGGCACATTTACGACGTGGGCGGCAATACGGGGAAGTGGGCTTTGCGCTGCGTTGGGCACCACCCGGAGGTGCGCGTGACCGTGCTGGATCTGCCGGAACAGGTGGCATTGCTGAAAAAAAATGTCGCGGGTGCGCCCGGCGCTGAACGCATTGAAGCGTTGCCAGTGGACATGCTCGGCGAAAGCCCTTTGCCGGGTGAGGCCGATGTGTGGTGGATGAGCCAGTTTTTGGATTGTTTCTCCGAAGAGCAGGTGATCGGGATTTTGCGGCGTATCCGCGCCAGCATGAAGCCCGGGGCGAAGGTATGCATACTGGAGCCGTTTTGCGACAGGCAGACCTTTGATGCCGGGGCGTTCAGCCTGAATGCCGGCTCGCTGTATTTTACCTGCTTGGCCAACGGGAACAGCCGTTTCTACCGCGCCAAAGTCTTCACCGGCCTGGTGGAGCGTGCCGGGCTGGTCGTCGAGCAGGAAGTGGACAAACTTGGTGCCGGCGAACATACCTTGCTGGTGTGTGCGCGGAAAAACTAAGGGGCAAGCTGCGCATCGCCCGGGCGGCGCATTTTTTTTGGCGGTTGCCAAGGCGGGAGCGAATTTCTTTAAAACCCCGCTCCGATGGACATCTTTTATGAAAAGCTGCTTCGCCCACTTTTTTTCACGCAAAGCGCAGAGGCTGCTCACAACCATGCCGTGTTTGCATTGCGCTTGCTCGGATACCTCCCGCCGCTGAAGCGGCTCATGGAGTGGCGCAATCTGAAGCCTGCCCACTCCAAACCGCTGTCGCTGTTTGGCCTGAATTTTCCCAACGCCGTGGGCTTGGCTGCGGGATTTGATAAGAATGCGTTGTGTTGGCAGTCCGCCGGGGCTTTGGGCTTCGGGCATGTCGAGATAGGCACCATCACGCTGCATGCGCAACCGGGGAACCCGAAGCCGCGCGTCTTCCGGTATCCTGAACAGGAGGCTGCGGTAAATCGTTACGGGTTCCCGAACGATGGTGCAGAGGCGCTCGCCCGCCGGCTCGCACGCTGCCCGGCCAAAGGACGGCGGCGTTTCCCGCTGGGCATCAATATCGGGAAATCCAAAATCACCCCGCTTGAGGAGGCCCACGAAGACTATATCGGCTCGTTCCGTCTGCTGGCCGATTATGCAGACTTCATGGTGGTGAACATCAGCAGCCCCAATACGCCGGGTTTGCGCGAGTTGCAGGGTGCCGATCTTTTGTCCGGGCTTCTCGGCGCATTGCAAGCGGAGAACCGTGCGCGTGCTACGCGGCTGCAAGTGGCGCGTGTGCCGATTTTGCTGAAGATAGCACCCGATATTTCTTTTGCTCAGCTCGATACCATTTTAGGCATCGTCACCGAGTCCGGTTTTGACGGCATCGTGGCGACGAACACCACCGTGGAGCGTCCCGAAGGGGCAGAGGCCATGGAGAGCACGGGCGGCCTGAGCGGGCGTCCTTTGCTGGAGAAAGCGCTCGGCATAGTGCGCTACATCGCGCACGCCAGCGGAGGGAAAATCCCAATTATCGGTTCCGGGGGCATTTGCCATGTGAAGGATGCCGGAAGATTCATGGACGAGGGGGCATCGCTCGTGCAGCTATACACTGGCATGATTTTTCGCGGGCCTTTCTTCCCTGCGGAGGTGGCGCGCTCGCTTGCATGGCGGCAGCGGGAATGGGTGTAAGCTGTCGCCTGTTTTCAGCCGGGTGCGGGAGAGAATTTTGTCGGCATCGCGTTTCCCGGCGGTTTGACTGGAAAACATGAAATTCGCACATTTGCCTTTTGTCGCTTTGTTCGCTGCGTTTGCCTGCGCCACACCTGCGTCCGCGCAGACCAAGGCGGTGCCCGGTCCAAACAAGATCACTGCGGCCAAGCCCAAAGAAGCGCCTGCCCGCCCTGACGTGGCGAGCACATGGCTGAAGGCTGTGAAAAAATTTGATGGGAAGGCTGTCGCTACCTTTGTGAGTGATGTGAACCCGGTGGGACTGTTTGCCGCCGATGCGCCTTGTGTCGTGGTGCGCATCACCACGGCTACACAGGGCGACAAAGCGGGCGGGACTATTCTTCTCTTGTTGCCGGTGGCGGAAGTGGAAAAAACGATCCAGGAATTGACGCCCGGCGTCGCTGCGCGGAAGACCAACTTCGGAGCCAAGCGCGTGTTGCGCCGCCTCGATGCCACCTTCCGCGTTATCAATGGTGAGGCGGTGCTCGAGAAGGGGTGTGCGCCGGAGGCGTTGGCAAAATTGGCAGGCAAGCCTTCCGAAATTTTAGCCGCGCAATTAAAAACCGAGGCGGAACAGAAGCAGGCTGAAGCGAAAAAAGAGTGAAGCGGGGGGGGCGCTTATCTCCCGTCTTGCTTCTGCAGCCCATCGCACGATGTTTGGCGGCTGATAACAAATCGCCATGTCTTCTCCCCGAAAACTTTCCTCTTTTGCAAAATTCGCCATCGCCGCACTCGTCTTGAATGCTCTGGGTTGGGCTGTGTTCATCGCGCTCGGGTTGGGAGCCAAAGACAAAGTGGCTGTGCGCAATGGCCCCAGTGCGCCCGCGCCCATCTCCGTTGCGCAAGTCGCAACAGTCGCACGCAAGCCCGTTGAAGCGGCAAAAGAAGACAAGGTTTTCTATTTCAGGTACCTGAAAGTTGTGCCTTCCGGCATGGACGGTTTCGATGTGTCCGCAGGTTTTTCCGAAACCCCGCAATTTAAGACGGCAAGGGACTTCATAAGCTGTGAGCCGGCACTCACATTGAAGCATGATATGGACTCCGGGCGTTTGATTTTTTCGGGAAAATTTAAGCCGGGCGAAACTTATACATTCAAATTCCGCAAGGGAATGCCTACGAGCGAAGGGGCACAATTGCAGCGCGATGTCACGGCATCCATCGCCATTCCTCTGCCGGTGCCGGCATTGGAGTTTGCTGCCTCAGGGCGCTATTTGCCGCCGGGCGGACAATTGCTCATCCCGGTCAAAAGCATCAATGTCAAGCGGCTGAAAGCGACCGTCGCCCGGGTGCCCGCGCACAACATCGTCCAACTGGCGGCGCGTGATGACTGGCGTTACGGCAGTTGGCGCGGCGAGGTGGATGGTGCGGAAACATTTGAACTGACGACTGAATCCAAGGTGCGTGAGTTGTCCATTCCGGCTGAGGCAAACAAGACCCAGGAATCGCAACTCAATTTGGCCGATTTCACTGATGCCCAAGGCAAAGGAGTCTATCTCGTGCAAATCGAAAATGGAGGCGCAGAGAAATCCGAGCCGCGCCACAGGCTGGTGTGCGTGAGTGACATCGGGCTTTCGGCGCGGGAGATAGACGACTCGCTTCTGGTTTGGGCGACATCGCTCCGGGAGGGCACGCCGTTGGCCGGGATAAAGCTGAAGCTGTATTACGCCAATAACACCACCGCCGCCGAAGGCGAAACTTCCGCTGAGGGGCTGGTGACTCTCGCCATCCCGAAACGGAGCGAATCAAGAGCGTTCCTGCTATTGGCTTCGAGTGCGGATGGCAGGGATGTGACCTTCCTGACCTTATCCAACTCTTTCTACCTCGGCTCATCGGGGACAGGGCGTGCAAGGCTGAAAACGGGTGAGAGCGAGGCCTTTGTTTTCAGCGACCGCGGTATCTACCGGCACGGCGACCCGGTCTTCGTGCAGGCCATTTTGCGTAACCACGAAGGACGCGCCCCGGCACCGTTTCCGGTGACGCTGGAAGTCGCCAAGCCCGGCGGCAAAATTTTCAAAACGATCCCGCTGATGCCGGACGAATCCGGGAGCGTGGTGCCGAAGGAGGCCATCGTCATCGGCGAAGACCAGCCATCTGGACATTGGACGTTCCGCTTGCTGGCCCCCGGATCCAAAAACGAGATAGGCAAACGCGTGATCTCTGTGGAATCGTTTGTGCCGCCTCAAATCCGCGTGTCCGTGCGCGATTTGCCGGACAGCCTGGAGGCAAGCGGGAGCATCGGGTTCAGCGTATTTTCCGAATATTTGTTCGGACGCCCTGCGGACGGCCTGAAGGTCACGCCGACCGTCGTTTATGAGGACGCGCCGTTTGCACCCAAGGGCTGGGCTGCCTACCGCTTCGGCGATGTGCGCCGCACACGGGTGAACCAAGTCCTCACTCTCAAGGAAGGCGTGCTCGATGAACAGGGCATTGCCAAATTTTCCGCGAGTCTGCCAAAATCCCTTACGCCGGCTGCCGCAGTGCGCGTGACAGTCCAGGGCACGGTGCTTGAACCGGCGGGACGCCCCGTCTCAGCCCGCGCAAGCACGGTGCTGCACGCGTCCCCTTTTTATGCCGGCATCCACACGGACGGGCGGTTTGTCGTCACAGACAAGGCGAATACCTTCAAGCTCGCGGCTGTGTTGCCCGACGGCAAGCGGCGTCCTGAGCCGACTCAGGTGGATGTGTCGGTCAGCGAAGTCACCTGGAACTACAACGTCATTGAGGCGAATGGCCACTACGAGTGGCGCTCCGAGCAAGTGCGTATCCCGGTGCACACCGAGACGCTCACGCTTGCTCCGGATGCCGACACGCCGTTTGTGTTCACGCCGGGTTTGAGCACCAGTTACGAGCTGGCTGTCGCCACGGCGGACGGGTCCGTCTCGAGCACAATGCTGTTTTACTCAGGAAGCGATGCCGCGCAGGGCAGGGAATACCTCGAGCGCGACAGCGATTCGCTTAAGATCGTCTTGGACAAAGACTCTTACCGGCCCGGCGAGACGGCGCGTATTAAGGTGCTCGCGCTTTTTCCCAGCACTGCGCTCATCGTGGTGCGCACGCCAAAGGGCGTGAGCACGTTCGTGCGCAAGGTGGATGCGGGGCAGGGCGGCATAGTGGATTTCCCGGTGGGCGAGGATGCGTGGCCCGGTCTCTCGGTGAGTGCCACGCTGGTGCGCCCTGCGGTCGAGGAGCCGGCGTGGCTTCCCCATCGCTTTTCCGGCACTAAGACCGTGCCGGTGCGCCGTGCAGAAATGCGCCTCGGCGTCAAAGCAGAGTCTGTGGTGAAAATCAAGGATGGCGGCGCAGTCGTGGATGTCGTGGCGTCTGTCACCGGAGATGGTGGCGTGCCTGTGTCCGGCGACGCGTTTGCTACCGTGATGCTGACCGACGAAGCGATACTCATGCTCACGCGGGAGGCGAAGCCGGATCCGGCAAAGTTTTTTGAGACGGAATACGACCTGGTGATGCTGGCGTTTGACATGTTCGAGCGCCTGATTCCTGTCGTGAAGGCGGACAAAGTGCTCGGCACCGATGCGGTGCCGGGCGGCGGCGATGCCGGCTCGCTTCTGGGGCGCATCAGCCCGGTATCTTCCCGCCGGTTCCAGCCGCTAAGCCGCTGGGTGGCGCGGGTGCCCGTGAAGGACGGAGTGGCGAAAACGCACTTCGATTTGCCGGAATTTTCCGGCGAAGTGCGTGTCACCGCCGTGGCGTGGACAGGGGCAGCGACCGGCTCGGCTAAGGAGCAGGTGAAGATCAAACCGCTGCTCGTCGCCAAGGCAGACGGGCCGCGTTTCCTTGCGCCGGGAGACAAGGCGGATGTCGTGTTGTCGCTCTACAACGAAAGCGGACAGGCAGGTGCGGTGTCGGTGACGGCGGCGTTTGCCGGATGCACGGGTGAGTTTGCCCCGGCCCGCATCGAGTTACCCGTCGGCGCATCACGGGAAGTTCACTCTGTGCTCACCGCGCCTGATGGAGCGGGGACCGCCGTTGTGACATTCAAGGTCTCCGGGTTCGGAGAGACGCACATTGCGGAAGTCCCGTTTCCCGTGCGCCCTGCTGCGGCATGGGAGACGGTCTATACCGATGCCGTGGTCGCGCCCGGAGCGCAGGCCGTATTCGCCGTGCCCCCGACGCACCACCGCGCTTTTGCAGAGCAGACCTTTCAGATCATGAATACGCCCGGCGTCGAGTTGCTGCCTGCGCTGAAATTCCTCACCACTTATCCTTACGGCTGTGTGGAGCAGACTACCTCGTCGGTTTTCCCGCTCGTGGCTGCGCATGGGGAAGCGGGCGCATTGCTGGCCGGGGACGCGGAATTCGCAGCTCAGGCAAAAGACTTTGTCCAGATCGCGGTTGATCGGCTTGGCACGATGTTGCAATACGACGGTTTTTCGTTCTGGCCGAATGCAGGACGCAGCTCGGTTGAATATTCGCTGTATGCGGCACACTTTATCATCGAAGCGACGCAGTCCGGCGCAGCGAAGAACGATAGCTTAAAAACAGAGACCTTGAAAATCCTGCGGAGCAAAGCCAGTTCCAGTAACGCGTCGCAATCCGCCTATGCCACCCGCATCCTCGCCATCGCCGGTATGGCCGACCGCAATGCGATGTTGGCGCTTTACGACAAGCGCACCGAGCTTGCGCAAGAGGCGTCCGCGCATCTGGCGAGCGCATTCGCGCTCAGCGGGGACATTCCCCGCGCACGGATTCTCCTTGAGCAAATAACTCCGGCGACCGTCACCGAACTGGCCTTTGCCGTGATCGCGCAACTGGATGCCGACCCCGCTTCTCCCCGGGCCGCCCGATGGCTCGACACGCTGCGCCGCCGCGCCACATACAACCGGCATTGGGGGACGACCTGGGACAACGCACACGCACTGCTCGCCTGCGCTGCCTACGCGCGGCATACCGGTGCCGGGGTGTCCAGCGCAGCGTTTACCCTCTCCGGGGCGGGCGGGAGCACCCACCGCATTGTCTTGGGAAAAGAGGGAGCGGTGGATGGCAAGCCGCTTGCGAATGGCGGCAGCTACCAGCTAAAAGCAGGTGGCGACGAGACCGTGACGCTCCATAACGAAGGCACGTCGCCGGTTTATGTTTTCCATGCCGTGAAATCCATTCCCGTCGAGACCTCGTCCACGCCTGTTGCCAAGGGGATTTCCATTGTGCGTAAGTTTTACGATTTGAAGGGAAACCCGCTCGCTTCAGATTCGCTTCAGCAGGGAGACACCGTTGTGGTCGGGCTGGAGGTGGGATTCTCGAAACGAGAGGAATTGTCTGCTGTGGATCAGGTGGTAGTCGAAGACCTTTTGCCGGCATGTTTTGAGACCAGTCTCCATGCCTTCGTCGGGCGGGAGGATTACCCGTGGATACCGCCCCATGACACTGGTTGGATTTTGCATCGCGAAGTCCGGGATGACCGGGTGCTTCTCTTTTCAAACACTCTGAATGTGCTCAATCGGG
>JAITXH010000055.1 GCA_031284845.1 Puniceicoccales bacterium
GCAGTGGGCGCTCGCGCTGGCAGCCCTGCACGGACTGGCTCACCGACGGCAAGAGCACACCCGTCGGTGCCGTCTCTGCGCCGCTCCCGGAGATACCGCCGCACTTCGCCCGCCACAACTCCCGCAACAACCGCCTCCTGCTCGCCGCGCTTGCGCAGATACGCCCGGCTGTAGATTCCGCCCTCGCCCGCTACGGTGCCGCCCGCATCGGAATCATCATGGGCACAAGCAACTCAGGCATAGACGAAGGTGGTCTGGCCATCGCCCGGCACCGCGCAGACGGCGTTTTTCCTGAGGGTTATTTTTACCAGCAACAGGAACTCGGCGACCCAGCCGCTTTTCTCGGCGCTTATCTCGGCACCGAAGGCCCCTGTTATACTATTTCCACAGCCTGCTCTTCCAGCTCCCGCGCCATCATCAGCGCCCGGCGTCTCATCAGCGCTGGAGTCGTGGACGCCGTGATTGCCGGCGGCGCGGACGCCCTTTGTCGCATGACACTGAACGGCTTTCACAGCCTCGAAGCGCTTTCGCTCACAGGCTGTCGTCCCTTCGCTGCCAACCGGGACGGCATTACCATCGGAGAAGCTGCCGCTCTGGTTTTGCTCTCACGCGAACCCGCCCCCGTCGCGCTGCTCGGCACAGGCGAATCCTCCGACGCCTACCATGCCTCCGCACCACATCCCGACGGCATCGGAGCCGAAGCCGCTATGCGCCAGGCGCTGGACGATGCCCGGCTCGCCCCCGGCGACATCGGCTATATCAACTTCCACGGCACAGGCACTCCCCTCAACGACAGCATGGAGAGCATAGCCACGCACCGCATCTTCGGCACCGGCGTCCCGTGCAGCTCCACGAAACACCTTACCGGGCACACGCTGGGCACCTGCGGTGTCACCGAGGCCGCGCTATGCCACCTCCTGCTCACCGACCCCGGTGTCCCGTTGCCGCCGCAGGATTTTTCACAAGGTGAACGCGACGCCACCCTTGCGCCCGTTGCGCTGGTGGACACACCCGGCCAGGCACTTGGCAAACCACGCATACTTTCCAACTCCTTCGCCTTTGGCGGCAACAACGCTTGCCTGCTCATCGGCGCAGCATGACACCCGATATACCATGAACGCTCCCGCCTCGGACTTCCTCCCGCACACGCCCCCGATGCTGCTCATACGCACGCTTCTTGACGTCACCGCAGACTCTGTCCTCTGCGAAACCACGCTCAACGATGCCGTCCTCCCATTTCTCGATCCCGCAGGTGCCCTGCCCTCATGGTTCCTCATCGAAATGATGGCACAGAGCATCGGCGTCTGGGCAGGCTGGCACGACCACGCACGCAACATTGCGGTGCAGTCCGGGCTTTTGCTCGGGTGCCGCCAATTCGAGTGCGCACAGCCCTCCCTCCCTCTCGGCTCCCGCCTGCGCATCACCGCCAGAAAGCTCGTGGAAGACAACGGCACCGGCAGCTTTGAAGCCCATGTCTTTCTCTGCGATGCCAACGCCGAGACGCCCGTCGCCAGCGCCACGTTGACCACGCACCAAACCTCTTGGGAACATCTCGAATCTCTTCTAGTACGTTAATGATAAACCAACGCACAATACTTGTCACCGGAGCGAGCAAAGGTATCGGCGCGGCCATTGCCCGCCAGATCGCCGCAGACGGATTCACCGTGGTGGTGCACTACCGTGCCGACCCAGTCGGCGCGGAACAGACGCTTGCCGCCATTTCAAGCCCGGAAAACAAAACGGATGGCTCTGCCCCCGGTGCGCACCGTCTCCTCCGATTTGACGTTTCGGACCGTGCCGCCGCTGCCGCCGCACTGGAAGCCGATATTGCCGCGCATGGAGCCTATTATGGCGTTGTCCACAACGCCGGAATCACCCGCGACGCCGCTTTCCCCGCACTCTCCGGCAGCGACTGGGACGATGTGCTGCGCACCGACCTGGACAGTTTTTATAACGTGCTCTACCCTTGCGTCATGCCCATGGTGTCGGCCCGCCTCGGCGGGCGCATCGTCACGCTCTCTTCGGTATCCGGCCTCACGGGAAACCGCGGGCAAGTCAATTACAGCGCAGCAAAGGCCGGCATTATCGGTGCCACCAAGGCGCTCGCCATTGAGTTGGCCCGCCGCAAAATCACCGTCAACTGCGTCGCCCCCGGTCTCATCGAGACAGGGATGGCCGCATTGGAGCCAGAGGCGTTAAAACAGGCCATGGCCATGATTCCAACCGGGCGCATGGGGCAACCTGAAGAAGTCGCCTCGCTTGTAAGTTTCCTTCTCTCAGACCGGGCAGCCTATATTACACGGCAGGTCATCTCGATCAACGGAGGGATGTTTTAGCCAGCACACCATCTAATCTGTATATTTCATCAACATGACACATCGCGTCGCCATCACCGGCATGGCCGGAATCACTGCTTTTGGGAACTCCTGGGCACAAATCAAACCGCGCCTGCAAGCCGGAAAAAACGCTGTCGTGCGCATGGAGGACTGGGCGGAGATTGATGGGCTTAACACGCGCCTGGCCGCCCCTGTGCCCGGCTTTAGCGTGCCGCCGACCTACACCCGCATCCAAACGCGTGCCATGGGGCGCGTGTCGCAGTTTTCCACCGTAGCCACTGATCTCGCCTTGCAGCAGGCGGGTCTCATCGGCGACCCCGTGCTCACGGGAGGCCAGACCGGCATCGCCTACGGCTCCTCCACGGGAAGCACCAACGCCGTGCGGGAAATGGCGTCCCTCGTGCCCGACAAGAGCACGCATAACGTCACCGCCACGACCTATGTGCGCATGATGCCGCATACGACCGCAGTGAACACCGGATTGTTCTTCGGCCTGCGTGGGCGCCTCATCCCCACATCGAGCGCCTGCACCTCCGGCAGCCAGGCCATAGGTTATGCCTATGAAGCTATCCGCCACGGCTACCAGACAATCATGCTGGCCGGAGGCGCTGAAGAATTGTGCGTCTCGGAAGCCGTCGTCTTCGATACCGTGTATGCCACCAGCCAGCGCAATGACGAACCGCACCTCAGCCCGCGCCCCTTTGACAAAGCGCGTGACGGCCTAGTCATCGGCGAAGGTGCGGCCACCCTCGTCCTCGAAGAATGGGAGCACGCCAAAGCGCGCGGTGCGCACATCATAGGCGAGGTGCTCGCTTACTTCACCAATTGCGACGCTGCACACATCACGCAGCCCAACCGGGAAATGATGCAAGTGTGCATCGCCTCCGCATTGCGCCAATCCGGGCTGCCGCCCGAAGCTATTGGCTTCATCAGCGCCCACGGCACAGCCACAGACCGCGGCGACATCGCAGAGAGCAACGCCACTGCCGCTGTCTTCGGGAAAAAAGCCCCCATCGCTTCATTGAAAAGCTACTTCGGGCACACCCTCGGGGCCTGTGGCTCAATGGAGGCCTGGCTGACCTTGGAGATGGCACACGACGGGTGGTTTGCGCCGACTATCAATCTTACCGAAATTGATCCGCTCTGCGGCGAACTCGATTATCTCACCGGGGACGGGCGCCACATGGACATTGAGTATTTCATGTCCAACAATTTCGCCTTCGGCGGGATCAACACCTCGCTTGTCATTCGTCGCATCCGGTAAGGGGGGGGCGCCCCGCCGAAAGAAGCAGCTCACGGCTCCAGATGCGGCGACAGGTGTGATTCCTCGACCGTCATCGCCAGCATCTGCCCCGGTGCGCATTCGGCGCGATAGGCCAGAAAACTGTGCCGGTGCGCATCATAGACAGGCCACACCAGAGTGCGGTCGCTCGGCGGCAATTCCAGAGAGTCAATCCCGGCGCGGTCAAACAATCCAAAATGCCCTTCATCTATTTCCACCGGCAGCGAAGCCAAGCATTTATGGCAATCGAAAAGGAACATCAACCAATGCCCGGTGCCTTCGTAGCCACGTTCGGAAATCATGCCGAAAAGATGCAAATCCGCCGCAGTGATAGACAGCCCCGTTTCCTCGCCCGTCTCACGCACAGCGCACTCAAACGGAGATTCTCCGGTCGCCATCTCCAGCTTGCCGCCGATGGGACTCCAGCAGTTCAGATTGGGCGCTTTCCGGCGGCGGATTAACAGGTGCCGCCCGTCGCGGTCTTTGATGAAAACCAGAACACTGATTTTAAAAGGCAAAGCCATGGTGATATTTTATGGGTAGTGCGCGTGAGAAAAAATTTACTGGTCGGCGGCAGGCTCCACGGCCAGCCCCGTAGCGCCAACGACGGTGATGACAACCTTTGTCCCGCGTGCGACCATGCCCGAAGAAGCAGTGGCATTGTAGCGCACGCCGCCAATCTCGACCACACCGGCAAGGCGCAAATCTGTCACAGCGACCCCGGTGTCCCCCTCGGCAGGCGCCGCGGCGGTTTGAGGCGAAAGGATGTCGGCACCAAGTCCCGGCGAAACCGGCATCGAGTCCACCACGGCATCAAGGACGAGCCGGTTGTGCAGCAGACGTCGCGGCAGAAAGCGCCAAAGCGCGAAACCCCCTCCGACAAGCAGCAGGGCCGCAACGCTAAGTTGCGCGACAGGGCGCACCAGATCGGCCCCGGAAAGATCCAGGCCCTTCCCCGGCCAAACGTCTGCCATGCTCCAGAATAATCCACCCAGCATGCAGGCAAAACCTGCTGTGAGCGCGATGTATGTCCCCGGGAAAAATACGCATTCCACTGCGATGAGGGCCACTCCCAGCAGCAGCAGCGCCAACGGCTCATAGCCTGCCAATCCGGCGGCATAGTTACCGGTGAACACGATGAAGAAAAGCACGGCGGCAGTGATGCCGAAGATACCAAAGCCGGGTGTCTTGTATTCGACAAACGCGCAAATCCCGGCAGCGGCGAGCAGGAGCGGCGCGAGCCATTGAATCAAAAGCGCGAGATGTTCGGCCCAGTTTTCCTCAAAGTGGTGGACGGTGCGCTCTGCGTCACCACACACCTCCCGCAGCAATGTATCCAGATCCGGGGCAATACCGGCAGCGAGCAGTGCTTGCGGCGGATCCCCGTAAGTCTTCACTGCCTCGTTGGCCGTGAGTGAAAGAAGGCTTCCCTTGGGCTTGATCACCGTATCTCCGATTTTCAACTCATAGTCGGCGTCCATCATAGCACGTTGCACGATGCTGCGATACTCACCCTTGCCCTCCGTGAGTGAGCGCACACGCCCGTCTATGTAACTGTGCAATTTTAATTTCATCGTCGCACCAACGTCTGCGCCATCACCGCTCACCACATCGGCAGCGCCCATGATACCCTTGGGGGCAAACCATATTTCATCAGTCACAGATGCGAGATAGGAACCCGCAGAGACAGCCTCGGCATTGATGTAAGTGATAGTGCGCCCGGGAAATTCCACGAGCGCCTCCATGCTCTTCAACATGGAGTCAAGACTTCCGCCGGGAGTATTGAGATCGAGCACGAAAATATCCGCCTTGCGTCCGATGGCCTCCTTGAGCGCACGTCGTAAAATAAACTGGCTGGGCGTGCCGATCTCGCCGTTTAGACGCACGACATAAACATTTTTCCGGGCATTTTCGTTGCGGTCAGACTCTGCCTCAGGCGGTAACGATGCGTAAAGTGAACCAAACAAGCCAAGAGTGAACAAAAACAGAAAAGCAGCGCGAAACGTCATAACGTCATGTTAAATGTGAATTATGCACATCAAGTCGAGTAGTCTTTCCGCTGCCTAAAAAAGAACTCAAGCGGGAATACTCGCGCGCTGTGCGCATATTCCGTTGTTTGGGAATATGCAGAAGAAGAATAAAAAACAGGTTGACAGGTGAACAAACGCGCAATGAACTTTTGCGCATGAAAGCTCCGACTGCGCGCCAGCGTGACATCCTTCAATTTCTCGGTCAGCACTACACCACACACGGTTACTGGCCGAGCATCCGTGACATTCAAGCACACTTCCAACTCGGCAGCACCAACGGTGTCATGGGCCACTTGCACGCTCTCGAGCGCAAAGGCTGCATCCATCGTATCGCCGGCACGGCCCGCGCCTACCGCATTGAAACACCCGAAGGCGATATCCCCGCCGCGCCAACTCCCACGAGTGCCTCCCCGGCGGAAAACCTCTTAAGCATCCCTGTTTATGGCAGTATCGCAGCAGGCTATCCAGACGGTCTGGAATCCAGCGGCATAGTCGCCCGGCTCCAAATGGACGCCCGGACAGCCAGTGTGCGCCACGCTGACAAAACCTTCGCCTTGCGTGTGCGTGGCGAGAGCATGATCAATGCCGGCATACTGGATGGCGACACTGTCATCCTAGAACAAGGACAGCCCCGCGATGGCGACATCGTGGCCGCGCTCATAGATGGACAAACGACACTAAAGCGCTTTGTGAAAAAACAGAATACTACGCCCTTCCTTCGTGCGGAGAATCCGGCATTCCCAGACATTCATCCTGTCTCGGAACTCCTCATTCAGGGTATCGCCCGTTCCATCGTGCGCAAACTTGCCTGAGAAACCGCAGCTCCGGGTTTCTGGTAAATCTGTGTCGGGACTGACACTGCCCCTCCCTCCCGGTCCGCAGCGGTTTATTTTGCCTGTAGTTGGGCGTCGCGGGTGGCGTTGGATTGCTCGCGATCACGGAGCCGGATAAGCTCTACGGCCTCGCGCTCGGCTTCAGTGAGGCTGAGCGCGTCAAAGCGCCCGTTCTCGATATAACTCTTCGCATCGGGCCGGGTGAGTGAGCCGGGAAGCAGACCGGGGAGCTTGTCTGGCTGCGCTATTTCGAGGAAAAAAACGATGGGATCAGTGGCGAGTTTGAGCGCACTCAAAAACTTCATGCAACCCGCCTTGGAACAGCGGGCAGAGCCACTTCGGTGGCACAGCAAGTGAGAAGCCTTCGCCTGGCAGATGCAACGGCGCCAGCACGCTACAACGCACGCAGGTAACGCGCCAGACCGTCAGGCAGGCAAAGCGGGAAAAGGATTTCGGCAACGAGCATGGCAGGAGCAGTTGCGGGAAGAAAAGCATTAACCTGCACATTCTCCCAAAACGCGCAACTCACGCTTGCCGC
>JAITXH010000075.1 GCA_031284845.1 Puniceicoccales bacterium
GCGACCTTGTCTGGTAACACACGTATTTCCGGCATGGCTGCAAGGCAGCGTGCGGGCGCAAAACTGGCAACATGGAATGAAATTAAAATTAATCCGCCTGCTCTGATTCGTTAAAAAAAACCAGTTGACACCGCAGGCGGGAATCCCCTTATTCGCGACTCCTTTTTTTAAGGACACCACTTTTGCCCAGTAGCTCAGTGGTAGAGCAGTTGACTGTTAATCAATTGGTCGCAGGTTCGACCCCTGCCTGGGCAGCCATTTACAAGACCCGCTTTAATCAAGCGGGTCTTGTTGTTTTCGGAGAACGCATCAAGGTTTTGGAGCAATAACCTGTGCCCCCAGGAAGAACCGCCGCGCTCCCAATTCTTAATCTGCGATTGTTTTTTGACTTTTCAGGGAGACTCCACCACCTTGCCGTCCATAGCGTTTCTTTAACCACTGTCTTTCCATGACCGATACTTGTAATCTTCTCCGTGTAGACGGCGTCCTTTCTTCTGTGGATGCGCTGGTGCGCACACTGCGCCGCCCGAGTTGGGATGAATACTTTATGGCGACGGCGATCTTGATAAGCAGCCGGTCCAGTTGCGAGCGCTTGCATGTGGGCTGCGTCGTCGTTTCGTCAGGGAAGCATCCGAACCGCATCATTGCAGCCGGATACAACGGATTTTTGCCCGGATTGCCCCATGAATCCCATGTGCGCGACGGGCATGAACAGGCCACCGTCCATGCCGAGCAAAACGCCATCGCCGATGCTGCCAAGCGTGGCATCAGCCTGGAAGGGGCGACGATATACATAACGCACTACCCGTGCCTCAACTGCGCAAAGATACTCGCCGCAGCAGGCATCCGCGTGATCAAGTATTTGCACGACTATAAGAACGACCCTCTGGTGGCGCTCTTGTACGGGCCGGCTGACGTTCACATCGAGCAAATCCCGCTGCGCGCCGACGGTCCGGGCACGGAGGCGACGCAGACATGAGCGGCGATCTTGGCAAGGTTTTGGCCGGGCAGGTGTTGATCTCTCACCCCGCACTGCGGCACGATGCGTTCAAACGGACGGTGGTGCTTTTGACCGCACATAGCGACACAGGCACGCTGGGTTTTATTTTGAACCGCCCGTTGACGAAGCCCTTGGGCGCTGTGGCACCGGGCTTTGCCGGGACGGCGCTCGGTGCGGCACCGCTCTACGAGGGCGGGCCGGTATCGGCAAACCGCTTTTCCTTTTGCACCTTTCACTGGCAACAGCCGGAAGGCGAATTCCGCATTAAATTCGGGATAAGCCGGGAAGAGGCAGAATCTTTTTTTGATAAGGCAGAGGATGGCGCACGCCTGCTTTGTCTGGCCGGATATGCGGGTTGGGCACCGGGGCAGTTGAAAGACGAATTGCGGCACAATGCCTGGGTGGTCGCCCCGGTGGATCACCACTTGCTCCAGGAATGGGATGGCGAAGCTTTGTGGCGGGCGTTTTTGCGCGAGCATCATCCGGTGCTGAGTGTTTTGGCGGAGGCCCCAGAAGCCCCGGAGATGAATTAGAGGGTTCCTCGCTATTTTAAGAGAAAAGACGTTACACCCGTTGCCCTGAAAGGGATAAACGTGTCCCGAACGGAGTGAGGGCGATTCCATAACCAGCGGTGAAGTTACCTCTACGAGCGCACCACTGGCGAGGAGCTGTTCCCTGAAAGGGGAAAATGTGAATAACCGCCGGTGAAGTGCGAAGCACTGTAACCGGCGGATCTGCTCTGCTATCTGAGCGTCCCTGCAAGGGGCGAACTATGCCAGCGACACTTGTCACCATCGTAGTTCGCCCCCTGCGGGGACGATGTTACGAGGGGGGAGGCTATCCGCCGGTTACACCGCTTCGCGGTTCACCGGCGGTTATTAACATTTACCTCCTTCGGAGGAAGAAGTTTCCGTGCTCCAGTCGAAATAGCGAAGAACCCTTTCGTCTGCCTGTCATTTTTTTGTAAAAATGCCTTCGCAGTTCACCTTTTTCTTGCTTCTCAGGCACGTCTGCCAAACATGCCTCTCAACATCAATCTCAACATCTATCTCCCCATGAAAAGCTCTCGTTTCCCAACGCGCTCATTTTTTCGTTCAGCCCGTCCGCTCGTGCGATTTCTCACCGGAGCCGCCACGCTCGCCACCGCTGGCATCGGCAGCTTTTTAGCGCCGGCACCCGAAGCAGCAGGAGCCTATCCGTCTTCCACTATGACTTGGACGGGCAGCACCGACGACTGGTTCCTCACTTCCAATTGGTCTTCCAATGCCGTCCCCGGCAATGGCTCCGTAGTCAGTTTCGCGGCGGCGGGCAGTAAAAACGTCACGATCAACAGCAATACGGCGCTAGCCAGAGTTCGCGTCGAAGCCGGTGCCGGTCTTTACACCGTCACTGTCGGTAATGGTGTGACGTGGAATATCGGCAATGACGGAGGCTACGGCCTCATGGCAATGGACGATCTCACGATAGACGGCCCGGGCGCTGTAACCCTCTATGCAGGCAGCGATAATGCGATCTCGACTGGCAAGACAGTCACGATTAACGCCAAGCTGCTCGTGAACGGCGATTTGGAGCTTTGGAATGAGGTGGGAAACACCGGTGGCACGCTGATCCTCAACAACTCCGCCAACAGCATCAGCACGGTCTCACTCGATAGCCCGACTGGGATGACGATTGCGTTCACCGTCACTGGAGCCTTGGGGCAATCTAGTCAGACGGGTGCCATCAATGTTAAAAATAACAATGGGCATGTGCTTCGCCACGATGGGAGCGAGGAGGCGATAGTTTACCATTCGCTGACCAATAATTCGGTTACCCTTCAGCAAAACGGCTCCGGGCGTCAGGAATGGCGC
>JAITXH010000152.1 GCA_031284845.1 Puniceicoccales bacterium
CTGGACGGGGCCGTCTCAATCGAAAGACAGTCCACAAAATCAAGTCGTCGCCGCTTACAAGGAACGCCTCCACTTCATAGAGCCTGCTGCGCTTGGTGCCGCTTCCCGGCGCCTGCCGCTTTTCCCCGAAGGTGTGGACATCCGCGCCATTGCCGCTTACGGGCACACGCCGGGACACACGGTGTATCTGGTGGAGTCCAAGGGCAAGCAGCTCCTCATCTGGGCGGATCTCACGCACGCAATGGCTGTGCAGATGCCCTTCCCGCAAGTCGCCGTCACGTATGACGTAGATCCCGCGCAAGCCGTCGTAGCACGCAAGGCCGTGCTCGCCTACGTGGCTGCAAATAAAATCCCGGTCGCCGGCATGCACATCGCCCATCCCTCAATGGGCACCGTCAGCGCTGCTCCCGGTGCTGAAGGCGGCTACACGTTCACGCCTTTGCCCACGCCGGAGAAATAAACGAAAGAGGCTGCTTTTCCCGCTTCCAGTTTCTCCCGATTCACGCCACATTCTTTTTCAGCACAGCTTCTCAGTTCATGTCTTCATCACTCATATTTCCCGCTTTGTTCATCGCCGCCGGAGGCAAGTCCGCGGCATGGTTTATCGAGCAATGCGATGTCTTCGGGCAAGCCATCGCCTTGCTGCTGGTCTTTTGCTCCATTATCAGCATCTGCACCATGATCCAGAAATTTCTCGAACTCTCTTCGCTGCGCCGGCGCAATGCGGGGTTTGAGCAAAAACTGCGTGTCGTGGATACCATCATCGGCCTGAATCTCCTGCGCGTCGCCGAAGCGACTCCTTATGAGTATCTGGCCTCCGAGGCTGGCGCGGCCTTCCAGCGCCACCGCGGCAAGGTGCTCAACGAAGCGAGCATCACACTGTGCATGGGGCATGTCGAAAACGCCATCCAACGCGCCATCGCCCGCCAGCTTGTCCGCTATGAACGCAGACTTATCCTGCTCACATCGCTCGTCTCCGGGGGGCCGTTTCTCGGACTGCTCGGCACGGTCTATGGCGTCATGATCGCATTTGGGGGACTTTCTGACAAAGCCACCATTTCCCAGCTCGCTCCTGGCGTCGCCGGCGCTCTCGTCACCACCACTTGCGGCCTGCTCGTGGCCATTCCCGCGACCTTTGGTTACAATTATCTGATCACGCAGACGAAGATAATGACCACCGAGTTGGAAAACTTTGCCAGCAGCCTTGCCGACCGCATCGAATTGGAGCTTCAAGAACTTCTCCACCGGAATGATTTCGCCGACGGTGTTGTCTCTGCGCCGCGGGTGCAGACCGCGCCGCCCGCCCCCGCGCCAACCCCGATATCGCCTGCTGTGGAAGCGCCCACGCCATCTTTTTACCGGGATGAGGTTGCCGCGCCCGGCACTGAAAATTTGTAACGCTCTTCCCTTTCTTCTCCGCCATGAGCAGTAAACGCATTTTCAACCGCCGCCGGCACATGCACGTCCTCAATGAATTGAACGTGACGCCGTTGCTCGACCTTTGTTTTTGCCTGCTCATCATTTTCATGATCGCCACGCCGGTGCTTGAGCAAACCACGCAAATAGACCTCCCTCGCGCCGACAAATCCATCGCCTCCAAACCGGTGGACACACCGGTAAAAACAAAAACCATCGCGCTCGATCGCAATGGGCAGCTCATCTACGACGGGCACGCTACCCACGAAGCCGCCTTGCGCGTCGAATTGAAAAAACTCGCCGCCCTGCCCAAGGAAAGGCAACCGCATGTGCATGTGCGCGCTGACGGCGCGTTGTCGGTTCAACGTCTGGTGGATGTTTTTTCACTGGCGCAATCTTGTGGGCTGGCCAATGTCGTCATGGATACTGAAGTAAAGGACTGACGCATATGTCAACTGAACGTTCAAAAGGATGGGTAGGCTCGCTGGTCGTTCACGGTTTGCTTTTAAGCGCCGTTATCTTCGGCTCCGGGCTGGGCGTTCGCGCCCCCGAGGAAAAGCTGCAGACGAGTGGCAGCCTCGTCCTCAACTTCAACGGCAACGGCTCTCCCGCGCCCGGCTCCGGCAAAGGGCGCTCTATCGTGCCCAAGGGAAAACCAGACGCCAAACCCAAACAAGATACCTCTCCGTTTTTTGACGCAAAAAAGGTGAATGCGGAAATCAAACGTCTGCGCGCCGAAGAAGATCGCCGCGCTGCGGAAGCTGATCGTTTGCTCCAAAAGCAACGAGCCCAAGAGCGGCTTGTGGCCCAAAAGGAGAATAGCGCCAAGCCAACTCAGGATCCGAAAAAAACTGATGTCACAACCCTTGAGCAATGGCTCAAAGATCACCCGGGAAAAAGTAAACCGCCGCCTGCCACTCAGCCCACTAAGCCCGGTAAACCCGCCCGCAACGGTCCGCCTATAACGAGTGACAGCATCAACGTCAAAAACATCCTCGGCAATGGCCCCGGCTTGCCTTCCGGTATCGGCGAAGGGGGCGATCCCAATGGGGGCGGTCCCATCCGCGCCACTTATGTGCAGGAGTTGAAATTGCGTATTCAGGCTCACTGGCTCGTTTTGATTGAAGAGGAAGGCGCTTCGCTGGACTCGACGACACGCGGTGTATTTCGTCTCAATATCAGCAATAACGGCAACCTCAGTTTTGACGGCTGGAATACCGACCCGCGCAATCAGCTTTTTGAACGCCTGCTGCGTCGCGCCATAGACAATGTGCGCAACATCGGCCCACGGCCTGCTGGTATGCCGTCTGTGCTTTCGCTCTCCATAGATGCCCGCCTGCAATAAATCTGCATCCCCCGCTTAAAATGCGGGTTAACCTTTCTTCTTGCTTATTCAGCGCGGCGGGTTGTCATACGTCTTGCTAAAGATATAAATCCAACTGTTGCATGTATCAGATAAACTTCAGTAACCAGAGCATGTCCGAGATTAACAAACTCGCTACTTTGGAACAAATGACTCTGGTTGAAGCCATCAGCGCCATCACGCCTGATCGCATCAAGACCGATCATACCACCATCGGAATCATCAATCGCGAGGGAAAAATTTTCTACCGCCTCCGCTTCGAAGATTTCCGCGTCTATTTTGAAATCCACGACGATATCTTATTTTGCAACTTCATCTTACACAAACATACCATGGCCGATTTTGTTTTCCGCATGAAGCTTCCCTTCACCGAAGAACAACAAATTGAGCAAGAGCAGTCTTTTTGGAAATATCTGGATAGTCTCAAAAAATAATCACCATGAGCGATTTATCACAAGAACAGCCCAATTCAGCCCAGCGGCCACCCCTTAAATATCGTTCGCCCCAGGAAGCCAGCCGTATTTACCTTCTTCCCAACTTGTTCACTGCCGGGAATATGCTCTGCGGTTTTCTTTCCATCAAATCTTGCATTCACGCCAAATTCCCCTCCGCAGAAGCCAATGCCGACACTCTTTACCGGCACGCCGTCTATTTCATTCTTGGTGCGTGCATTTGCGATTTGTTTGATGGGCGCGTGGCGCGTGTTGCACATCGCGAATCACTCTTCGGCGCTGAATTTGACAGCTTGGCGGACATCGTTTCCTTCGGTATCGCTCCGGCGCTGATGGTGTTTTTTCTCGTTCTCAATCCCAATCCTGAAGCCAATCTCGGATGGATAGGCAACTTCGGCAAAGACTTCGCCTGGGTCTTCGCCTTCATTTATCTTCTCTGTGTCGGCATCCGGCTTGCCCGGTTCAACGTCCTCACCAATCCCCTCGTCCCCGGCAATGAAAGCAAGCCCGCCGGAAGTGACTTTATCGGCCTGCCTTGCCCCATTGCCGCCGGTATGATCGCCTCACTCGTGCTCCTACTCGCCGAAGCCGAATTTCAACCCAATGACCTCAAAAAAATTTCCACCCTCCTCCTCCCGCTGACGCTCTTCATCTCCTACCTCATGGTAAGCAATATCCGGTATCCGAGCTTCAAACACATTGACTGGAATACCCGCCTGAAAATCAAAACCTTCATCTTCGTCTTCCTCGCACTCGTCGGCATTATCAGTTATCGCGAATACACCATCTCCGCCATTTTTCTCACCTTCATCTTCAACGGGATAATCTATTCCGTCCGCAAAAAAAGAGCCGCACGCCAGGAAGCAATTGCCAATCCCGGCTCCTCCAACTTTGTCAATACTGATCCCGATGAGGATAACTCTGAGGATGACTTCTGAATACCCTGTGAACAAACGCCACATAACCCGCCGAACAACTCATTCACACAACACCCCCATGGTTAGCCAAGGCGTTCTTCGCTAAAAAATATTAAGATAAGTTATTGCAGAAAAAAGAATTACAATATGTCCTACACTATTCACAGCACATAAGAGAGAGAGAATATACTTTATGATAGAAATCTTTCTCTCCTCTTGCCTTGGTTTTCCGTTGGACATACGGCAAAAATTTTAATCCAACAGTGTCCCGCTTTTTTGGCAAAATCTCAATAAAAGAGAGTTGCCATGCATAGGCGACCTGCTCACATTTTGCCGCCATGAAGTTTAAGATCAATCGTGATCATTTCGCCAACGGGTTATCCCAAGTCACCAACGTGGTAGGGACCCGTATGTCTATGCCCATCTTGGCTAACGTCTTGATTGAGGCCGAAGGGGAAACGGTGTCTCTCACCACGACTAATCTTGATCTGGGTATTCGCGCTCGGATTAAAGCCGAAGTCACTGCCAGTGGCATCATTACGCTTCCTGTTAAAAAACTCGCCGCCATCGTAACCGCCCTTCCCAGCGCCGACATGACCGTCGAGATCAGCACGACAAATCGTGCAAAAATTACTTCCGGTGGCTCTGTTTTTCAGCTTATGGGTCTCCCGGCAGACCAATTTCCCGCGTTGACCACTTTTGCAAACCAGCACTCTTTCTCTTTGAGCCAAAGCGATATCTCGAGCCTCCTCAAAAAAGTTCACTACGCCCAATCCGTTGACCAAAATCGTTACATTCTCAATGGTGTTTATTTCAGTTTTGAAACAGATAAATTGGTTCTAGCCGCCACAGACGGACGTCGTCTCGCCACAGCCGGCAAAGCGCTTAGTATCGCTGAAGATCAGGGAGGTAATTTGATTCTTCCTGCCAAAACCGTAGTGGAATTACAGCGGCTTCTAAGCGACGAAGGCGAAGTCAAAATATCGTTCAATGAACGGCAGGTTTCGTTCATCATTCAGATTACCAAAAGCGAGCGCGGTCTTGTGGACAACATCCACCTCGTGTCCAAAGTGGTCGAAGGAAATTTTCCCAATTACAAGCAAGTCGTTCCCAAAGAGACCACGCATCGTATTGAGCTGGAGCGCGAGTTATTCGAAGAATGCGTCCGCCGTGCAGCGCTTATGACGGATGAGAAAAATAGCTCAATCAAACTCACCGTTGACGGCAACAATCTTGAAATCTCGGCAGAGAGCGCAGAAGGCGAAGCACACGAAAAAATAGACATCAAGTATGATGGCCCAAAAGTTGAAATCGCCTTCAACCCGCAGTATTTGGGCGATCCCCTGCGTGCCTTGGTGGATGATGCCGTCTTCTTTGAGTTCAAAGACGAGATGTCGCCCGGCGTAGTCAAAGACAAAGAAGATTTCCTCTGCGTCGTGATGCCCCAGCGCCTGGGCACCTGATCCGCATTAGGAGTAATGAAAAAAAATACCACGGACAAAAATCCGTGGTATGCATTGCGGGAGCGATTGGTGCCGAGCTTAGGCCTTACCGCCAAAGCTGACAAAATCGTCCAGATCCAGCAGATCATACAGCGTGACGACGTCCGTGCGGTTGGCGCCGATGGAAGCCTGCCACTTGGCGAAACGTTCCCGACCGGCCAGATCGCCGGGGGTGCGCGTCAATTCAAATTCCGCCCAGGCGGCAATCTCCTGCGGCGAACGTTTGATCGAAGCATTCTCTTCAATCCAGAGGAGCAATTCCCCGTCGCCCTTGCCCGCTTTAACCTCTTCGGCAAAGCGCTTGGCATCTAAGCCAACGAACTGGATGAAACGCTTGTCCAGAGGACAATCGTAGTGGTATTCACCGATATTGCCGGAGACAAGAGCGCGGCACTTGTCTATCATGCGCGGCAAAATGATGTAGCCGCCAAGACGAGTGCGAGCACTGCGCGGCGGACGTTGTGTGAGATCAGTGGGAGAGATGGCCATGTTGTGTAATTGAGTGTGGTTAAAAAGACGCATGTGTGAAGCTTCAACCCGGCAAGGCAAGCTATATTTTAGCGCACCCCCGGCGCGATAGACAAAACCGCGCCGCGCCAGCGCTCCTTTTCCAGCCGCATATTTCATGAGCCAACCGGATACTCGTGAAACAGGCGGACAAATCACTCAAAGTGGGCACACAACGGAAAGAAGATGCTACCGGTTCACCTTCGTTCTCGCCAGCGCCCCCAATGACACTAGTCTCCAATCAATTCCAAAAAACAAACCAAAAACTCATGATACTCATGAAACAACATCTATCCTTTATCCTGGGCTTGACCGCCTTGACATTGGCAATCACCCCCGCCTTTTCCGCCGGGGAAAAAACTGATTCCAAACCCAAAGACCCGCTGGTGTTCCAAATGGAAAAAACACCGGTGAACCGTTCCAACAAAGAAAAATTCACCAGCCATGCTGACACCCTGTTAAAAATCACTCCGGCTGTGGTAAGCATCCGCACTGCTCAAGTCGTGCGCACGATGCCACGCGGACGCTCCTTGCAGGAGCAGATACTCCGCGAGTTCTACGGCATCACGCCGCGCGAAAACGACACCCAGCCCCGCGAACGCAAAATGCAGACAGGCCTCGGCTCTGGCACCATCATCCATGCTGATGGCTACATTCTCACCAACCGCCATGTCATCAGTGACAATAAGGGAGAACCTGCCGAAGAAATCACCGTCGAATTAGCTGACAAACGCGAATTCACAGCCAAGGTAATCGGCAGCGATCCACGCACAGACATCGCCATCATCAAAATCGAGGGTAAGGGCAAAAACCTGCCCGTCGCCAATCTTGCCGACAGCCGGGAACTGCGCGTAGGCGACATCGTTTTCGCCATTGGCAACCCAATGGATGTCGGCCTCACCGTTACCAGTGGCATCGTTTCCGCTTTAGGGCGCAAGGTGGGCATACTTGGCGAATTTGGGCTTGAGAGTTTCATCCAGACAGACGCCTCCATCAACCCCGGCAACTCCGGCGGCCCTCTCGTGGATGCTGAAGGGCGCGTCGTCGGCGTGAACACCGCCATCGCTTCCCGCACCGGAGGCAGTGTCGGCATAGGCTTTGCGGTGCCTTCCAACCTCGCCGTTGACATCGTCAACAGCCTTGTGAACGACGGCAGCGTCGCCCGCGGCTATTTTGGTGTCGAGGGGCAAGACATAACACCCCAGCTGGCAGAAAACTTCAACCTGCCCACACCACAAGGAGCGCTCATCAACCGTATCGAAGACGGCTCTCCGGCGGAAAAAGGCGGCATCAAAGTGGAAGACACCATTGTTGCCATTAATGGCGAGCCGGTGGAAGGCTGGGCTTCCCTGCGCTTCTTCACCTCCAAATTAAAACCCGGCGAAAAAGCCAAAGTGGACATTTACCGCAATGGCAAAAAGAAAACCCTCACCATCACCGCCGGCAGTCGCCCTGATGAAGTAAAGGGTGGACTCTTTGACGAACAGGAAGAATTGGAAACATTGAATAACGACTTGCGCAAGCAATACAATATTCCCGCCTATGTGCGCCTCGGCGTCGTTGTCACCCGTATTTCGCCCGGGTCCGTGTTTTCCGGCGAATTACCCGAAGGCACAGTAATCCTTGCGGTGAACGGTATTGCTGCCAATTCCCCGGAAGATATTCGCAAAAACATCCGCAAAGGAGCGCCAAATCGCTTGCGTGTATTTGCAGGTGGCCGCATCTGGTCGCTTATTGTGACCCCGTAAGAACTTGTTAATATTCGTATATTCCATGAGAAATCCATGCCATATGGATTCTCATGGAATATATATGATACCATTTACGAGTAAAAACTTCTCTTTTGAAGAGACATTTTAGCCGCGAATCCGCTCGGCACGCGGATTCGCGGCTAAAAATGATTTATCTTCAGACTTTATTTCGGCACAAATGGTATGATAAACCATAAAAGCTGTTTTCCTCTTCCCTTTCTCAGCACATTTTATTAATCGAAACTCCAGATGTTTGGAGAATAAGAATGGTGTTTTCAAAAATATTTTTAGTCACGGATATATATTTAACTCTTTTATTTTTATAATATTATAGAATTTAAAATATCTCTTAAAATTGGATTTTCCAATTTTAATCTCATCGGAACCGGGAGTTGCGCTTTATTTTTCACACGAAGGCTGGCGCAGTTGCTACATCCCAAAAGTTTTCAAGTTTCTTGCAAAATTATGTTTGAGAAACCTACGTTTCCCTTTCCTCAAAGTCTCTTCCTAGTGCGCCAGCCTTCGTGTGAGAAATATTTGATCCTGTATTTTTTCTGAAAAGGTATTTTCTCAATCCAAATCCTCAAAATGCCTATCGTTTCGCAAATGCGGATAGTTTGTTTACCAATTTTCGCGGGACAGCTTTTACTCTAGGCTCATATTCACCAGAAACTGGGCGTTGCTATTTATTTTTCACACGAAGGCTGCGCAGATAGAGAATTTTTCCTCCGAAGGAGGTAAATATGAATAACCGCCGGTGAACCGCGAAGCGGTGTTGACAGCGGATAACCTACTCCCTCGTAACATCGTCCCCGCAGGGAGCGAATTGCATCGACAAGTCTATCTGGCTAATATGTTGTATTACAATAAGTTAGTGAGTGTGTATTTCCCTTCCTTGCCCTTGCCTTTTCCGATTCTGACGGTTTTCCTTAAAATCTACCCTATCGTTTTTTGGTCGTATTGTTCCACGTGGAACAAATTTTCTAAATTATTTTCCCTGACGAACACGCAAGAAGACATGCAATACTGAGATATCGGCAGGACTGACTCCACTGATTCTTCCCGCCTGTGCTAAGGTCAGCGGGCGGATTTGTTGGAGTTTTTGCCGAGCCTCCAGTCTTAGGTTTTTGATTTCCGTATAATTTAAATCAGGAGATAATTTTATGGCTTCAAAGTCTTCCTGTCGAGCAATAGCTTTCAATTCCCGATCCAAATATCCCTTGTAACGTATCCGATAAAGCACTTCTTCTTGAATGGCTGTAGATAGATCAAAGAATTCTTTGGGCAAATCTGACGGAAGCGAAGTGCTGTTTTTCCGTAAAACATCCCCTGCAAAGCCTCCGGAGATATGCATTTTTTCTAAATATCCCGTCCAGTGGTCAATTTGGCGGCTTTTTTCTTGAATTTTTGCCATTCTCAGCGCTGGAAGCACCTCCATTCGGGCTGCATGATGGTGTAAGCGTAATTCTGCACTTTCATGATTGAATAACAAGCGATATTCAGCGCGACTGGTGAACATCCGATAGGGTTCACGTGTCCCCTTGGTCACTAGATCATCAATTAAAACACCGATATAACCTTCATGACGTCCTATAACTAAGGGTTCTTTTCCGCGTAGTTTAGCTACGGCATTGATTCCAGCGACCAGCCCTTGGGCAGCAGCCTCTTCATAACCAGACGTGCCATTGATTTGTCCGGCAAAAAAGAGATTAGCAATAGATTTAGTCTCTAGAGATGGGAAAAGTTGAGTGGGTGGCGCAAAGTCATATTCGACAGCATAAGCAGGTCGAGTCATTACAGCGTGCTCTAGACCGGGGACACTTTGCAGCATATCTAGTTGAACATCAAATGGAAGCGATGAAGAGAAACCATTTATATACCATTCATCGGTGTTGCGTCCTTCAGGTTCCAGGAAGAGACGATGCGAAGTTTTGTCTATGAATTTAACGAATTTATCTTCGATAGAGGGACAGTAACGTGGGCCTGTGCCGACAATTTCTCCACTATAAAGAGGGGAACGGTGAATATTTTGAGCGATAATTTGCCCTGTAGCATCACCAGCCTCGGTCATCCAACAGGAAAGCTGGTCAGATCCTGGAATCCAGCCCGGTTTCCGATGTTTTGGTGAATGTTCCACGTGGAACAAGTCTTCTTCTTCCCGTGTATCGTAAAAAGCAAAAAAAGTAGGATTAAGATCTCCTTTTTGTTCGGTACATCGTGAAAAATCTATGCTTGCCCCCAAAATGCGTGGCGGTGTTCCTGTTTTGAGGCGGTCAAGGGTGATTCCAGCACTTTGAAGGCTGCTTGAGAGGGTTTTCGCCGAAAAATCTCCCATGCGGCCACCTTCTGTTTTATTTGCACCGATATGCATGAGGCCCCGCAAAAAGGTTCCTGTTGTCAAAATAACGGTTTTTCCGTAAAAAGTAATGTCTAAATTGGTATAAACACCTTTTACTGCATCGTTTTCATAGAAAAGTCCTGTGACGATTGCCTGAAAAGGGGTAAGATTGTCTTGCAATTCTACAGTATGTTTCATGCGGAATTGATAGGCTTTTTTGTCGCACTGGGCGCGAGGTGCACGGACTGCCGGACCTTTGGAGGCATTTAATACGCGGAATTGGATGCCGGTGGTGTCTGCACATATTCCCATTTCACCGCCGAGAGCATCTATTTCCCGCACAATATGGCCTTTAGCTTGTCCTCCAATAGCGGGATTACAGCTCATTTGCGCAATTGTATCGAGATTACCAGTGAGCAAAAGAACATCGGCACCCATGCGAGCAGCGGCAAGTGCTGCTTCAACACCGGCATGTCCGGCTCCGCAGACGATGACATCATAGGGAAGATCTGCAGTGATGCGGATTCTTTTTTTAAGATGATTCATAAAGCTTGTTTTTATGTAAGTTGCTTCCAAAGAGTAAGTTGTTTCCAGTCTTGAGGAACTCCTACCATGTCCAAAGAGACACTTTTACAGATAGGAAATTTATCAAAAAGGGTTTCTACGGATTGTTTCCACAGGCCATGATAGTGCATGTGCTCCAGAACATAGGTGGTGAGGGCAAGGGTGGTATAGACGCGGGAACCAGGGGATTTGACGCCGCGTTCTGTCAAATGGCGTAGATCGGGGATCATGTTTTTTTGCGGCAAGCGCGGTTGTTCGACGATATTGCGGTTCCAGAGGCGGCAGTGGTGTGCGCACACATTGCGCACATAGTTGAAATTGCGGAGCCAGCTTGCAAACAGGTAAGGTTCTTCAACGCCATAGAGACGGGAGACAACTTGTTGGTCGTTAAACTTCATGCCGCCGTAAAAACGGGACAGGAGTCCGAAGTCCCATAGTTCAATGGCGACCCAAATGGGGATGCGTTGCCCGTATTTTTCGATAAATTGGCGGACGAAGTCTTCTTGGTCATTACGGGAGAGCAGGTGGTGGTATTTATCAACCCAGACCTCATACCAGGTTTTGCCACGCCGGTCACTTTCCTGAGAAATGAAATTACCGTTTAGACAATGGGGATTTTCATGCGCAAAGATGTCTTTTTCGCCGAGATGATGGGCAACCGCCACACGCACGGAAATTTCCACGGCACGCAATGCCGAGAGCATTATTGTTCTCAGCCATTTATCAAATTCATAAAGTTGGATGACGTTGGTGAAATTGGCTTGGGCGACAAATTCATCAATGCGTTTGCCGTCTTTTCCTATCTTGCGGAAAGGGTGAAAATAGGAGCTGAGCCGGTAATATCCTTCGTGGCGCAGGTAGTGTTTAGCTTCGTTGGTGTCGTCCACTTGCATGCCTCTGCTGACGAGCAAGGCGAGCTGTTCCTCAACAGAGAGGAAGGGCTTGTCGTATTGGGTAACCATTGGAATGCAAAGAAAACCCGCCCTTATTGTCAGAGACAGCAGCGGAGCGGGTCGTATTGTGAAAAAGTGATGCCGTGGCACACGCTGTGTGCGCACACAGGGAAGGAGTGGATGTGGCGCGGGGAAGCAAAAGGCAAGCGAAATTTCGCAGTCTTCATAAATCCGTGATTGCACGTTTCCATTTTTTTTATTCTGGTGCGCACGGAATATTTTTTCCAACTTCAAACTACTATGAATAAATACATCGTCGAATTCATTGGGACGTTTTTTCTCGTCCTGACCGTTGCCACGACCGCCGTTCTCGCTCCTGGCAATCCACTTACACCACTTGCTATCGGCTCTGCGCTGATGGTGATGATTTACGCTGGGGGCCATATCTCCGGGGGACATTTCAACCCGTCTGTCACGCTGGGTGTGTGGCTGCGTGGGCGTTGTTCCACTAAGGATGTGGTGCCTTACATTTTGGCGCAATTGGTCGGCGCGCTTGTCGCCGTGTTTGCGGCAAAGACGCTTTATCCTGATCAATTTGCCGCATTGGCTAAAGGTGCTGCAGATGTCGCTGCCGCTGCTGCTGCTGCGAAAGCTGCGGGTGTTGCTGTGCCTGCCGCGAAATTTGCGTCTGCGGGAGCGGTTATCCTTGCAGAATTTCTCTTCACATTTGCGTTGGTTTATGTGGTGCTCAACTCTGCTACGGCCAAGCGCAATGCGGGCACGGGCTTCTACGGACTTGCTATTGGCTTCACAGTGCTTACCGGCGCGGTGGCTGTGGGTGGCGTTTCCGGCGGTGCATTTAATCCTGCGGTGGCTGCGGGCGTTTCCACGCTCAACGCATTGCTTGGTGCCTGCGACAAGATTTCTTTTTTCACGATATGGCAGCACCTCGCTGGTGAGTTGGCCGCTGCTGTCGCCGCCGGCCTTGTCTTCCGTGTGCTTAACACGGACGATAAATAACGGCGAAACAGAAACGTTTCAAAAAGAAACCGGCGCTGCAATTGGCGCCGGTTTTTTTGTGTCTGTTCCCAAAATCGGGTCATTCGCATAACAGGTTAAAACAACCAGCGCAGGAAAAAGCATTCAAAAAGGGGGGCGGCAAGATGGCGTTCAGTGGCGCTCTTCAGCGCTTTTTGAAAGCCATCCATCTCCTCGGGGGGAAGAAGCCGGTGTTCGAGGACAACCTTGCGGGCATTGTCAGCGGCAGCGCGGACGGCGGGAAAGGTGAGGACTTGAATCCCGGCCAGCAGGAGAAAGAAGAGGCCGAGCAGTGGGATGGCGCGCCACGCGCCGGGATGCAGTGCCATCAACACCAAAAGAACTGGCAGCGCATTCACGATAAGCCGCAAGGTATGGTTCCAATAAACAAGCCGGGTATAGGGTCGGGCGCACTCTGCGTGCTGGATGGCGTGTCCGGCTTGCAGCGCAGCATGGGCGAGTGCGGATAATGAGTGGCCGTCGTGGACTTCCCGGCTGAGCGCCACCTCTCGCGTAGTAACGTCAAAGCGTTCGTGAAAGAGGCGTCCGTTTTCAACGATGTTGACGCTGCGCAAGCCGCTTTTGATCAAAATAAGTGCTGCGAAAGTCGCGCCGCTGCGCCCCGATGCGGAGCGTGTCCGCCCCTCGAGCCAGGCACGCCGGACAGTTTTGGCCGCCAGCCATGGAATGGCAAAAGCGGCGACGAATACGGCGAGGATAACGATAGCGGGCTTCATCTTTTATCCGCCTATTCCACAGGAATCCCTTCGTCTTTGCCAATCTTTTGCCTGCTTGGGGAGGACGATTTTTGCACATCGCCGGGATTTGTTTTAGCAGCTGGGGAAAAGATTTCTGCAAACGCCCGGTTTTCAGGGATGGCAAAAAAATCCTGTAACTTGCGTGCCGCGGCTGCATTGATTCCAGCGCCTTCCAGTGCTCCTTTTGCTGCGGCTGTTTCCGCCACTGCACGCACGCTGCCGAAATGCGCCGTCAGCTTGTGCGCCGCTTCTGCTCCAATGCCTTCGACGCCGATGCCGGTCAGCACGCGCCATGGCTCGGCTCGTTTGCTGCGTTCCAGCGCTGCGAGCAATTTTGCTGCGGCGGCACGGCCCATTCCTGCACGCTCCACGAGGTCTGCCTGCGACAAGTGGTAAAGATCGGGCAAATTGCGCACGAGTCCTGCGGCGACCAGTTTTCCCGCCGTCGCCGGTCCCATGCCGGAGATGTTCATGCAGGGGCGGGAGGCGAAGTGCCGTATCGCGGCGGCGATGCGTTCAGGGCAGGCGGTGTTGTCGTGCCGCGCCACCACCCCGCCTGCTTCCACGATGATCGGCCCACCACAGGCTGCGCACTTATCCGGGAAAATGAACGGCGTTGTGTTTGCAGCGCGGCGGCTCAAATCCACACCGGCGATGCCGGGGATGACATCGCCGCGGCGTTCGACAAACACGGTATCGCCTGTCCGTAACCCCAGCCGTGCGATCTCCGCCGGATTATGCAGCGACGCTCTCCGCACCATGACTCCTCCGAGGCGCACTGGTTCCAGTTCTGCCACTGGCGTGAGCCGCCCCGTGTGCCCTGTTTGTAATGTGATGGCCCGGAGAATGGTCGTGGTGCGCTCCGGCGCGAATTTGAATGCGAGCGCCCAGCGCGGCGCGGTCGGCCCGTCGGCAAACAGGAGACGCATGGAGAAGGGGTTTATTTTGATTACGCCGCCGTCAACGGGAAATGGCAACTTCGCCCGCAGCCGGGCTAGTTCGCGCAGCGCGACGAGTGCGCCTTCCGCATCGTGCGCACTCCACGTTTTTTCCGGGACAGGTAATCCCCATGTGTGCAGCCGCCTCAAGAGTGCCTCCTGCGTGTCCGCGCCGGAGGGCAATTTCGGCTCAAGTGCTCCGATGCCGTAAAACACCACCGACAGCCCACGAGCATGCACTTCAGTGGAGTCGCGCAGTTTTAGCGAGCCGGCAGCGAAATTGCGCGGGTTGGAAAATGTGCCGTTCCCGCGTTGCGCAAGCAGGCGGTTTTGTTTTTCAAAATTATCCCATGTCGTGAAAACTTCGCCGCGAATCTCGACAAGCTCCGGTGCTGCGTTTTCGCCTGATGCTACCGCCAGCGCGGGTGGCAGTTTTGCGAGCGCCCGGGCATTGGCGGTAACGTCGTCGCCGGAGTGCCCGTCGCCTCGGGTGACGACGCGCACGAGTTTTCCGTTTTCATAAACGGCGCTCACAGCCAGACCGTCGTATTTCGGCTCAATCCAGAACAGGGGCGCTGTTTGTTTGTTCGGATTATTGTCCTGTGCGCGTTGCGCTGCATCGCAAAACGCCCGCACGCCGGAGTCCTCATACGTCTTGTCGAGACTGAGCATAGGTGCCCGGTGCGCTTGTCGTGCAAATCCAGGAATATGGTCGTTGCCGATGCCGTCGGTTTTGGTGCCGGTCGCTGCCGCGCCGGGGAAACGTTTTTCGAGCAAGGCGAGTTTTTCCTTGAGCCGGTCGTATTCGAGATCGCCGATTTCTGCCGTCGCGTCGCGGAAGTAGAGTTCGTCGTGGCGTGCGATTTCCCCGCGCAGCCTGAGAATGGTTTCCTGCGGTGTTTCGTTTTCGTCACTGTCGCCAGCAGCCGCACAAACTGCGCAGGCCAACAACGCAAAGTGGAATACAAAAACAGCGATCCATTTTTCGACACCTCCAGGCAGGCAATGCAACATCGTCGGCTCATCACCCGGTGAGATGGGCCGGATGCGCCTGTTTTTCAGTCCACGCGATAGTGTTTCTTCTGGCATGACGATGGAGGATCGGAGCAGGGGATTTATCTGTATGTTTCACGGGAATCCAGCCGACTTGCCCCAAGCTTTCCCGTTTCTCATAAAATAAACAGTTAAGGAATAAAGGTTGAAATATCCGTCAAAGCCCTATGCCATCACCGCGAGGTCTTTTTTCTACGTTTTTAAACCACCGTTTTTCAGTATGAAAATTCTGATGATATCGCCCGAACTTGCTCCGCTTGCCAAGACTGGAGGTCTGGGTGATATGGTGGCCTCGCTCAGCAAGGCACTCGCCGCAGATGGACATGATGTGCGCATCTTCATCCCCCGTTACGGCAACATCCCGACTGGTGACGACTGGAGCGTCCATCCCGATCCGGTGGCCGTCCATCTCACTCCGCAGCACACCGAGTTTTGCCGGGTCTGGACGGCTCCCTTCGGCCAAGCCCGTGTGCATCTTCTGGAATACAACAATTTCTTCGGTTCCGGGGAAATCTACGGCCAACGCACAGACCACGCCTACCGCTTCGCCTTCCAATCACTTGCCGCGCTCGACTTTTGCCTTCAGACGGACTGGGTGCCCGATATCGTCCATGCCCACGACTGGACCGCGGGTCTGGCTCCTGTCATCCTCAACACCACCCGCCGCTCCACGGCTCTGGGGCGTGCCGCCAGTATTTTCACCGTTCACAATCTCCAGCATCAGGGCCTCGTCACTGCAGATGTCCTCCGTTACCTCTACTTGCCCCCGTGGCTTCTCACCGCCGACAACCTTGAGTGTTACGGCGGCGTCAACATGCTCAAAGGTGCTCTTTACCATGCCACCAAAATAACGACGGTCAGCCCCACCTATGCTCAGGAAATCCAGACTCCGGCTTACGGCTTCGGCCTCGACCCCGTGCTTCGTTTCCGCGCTGCTGATCTTGTCGGCATCCTCAATGGCATAGACTCAACCGAATGGAACCCGGCGACTGATTCTTTAGCGCCTGTGCGATTCACCGCCAAAGACCTTTCCGGCAAGGCGGTCTGCAAAGCGGCGCTCCAGCGCGAGACCGGGCTTGAAGTTGATGCCGCGACTCCGCTCTTTGGCGTCGTCGCCCGGCTCTACGAACAAAAAGGCCTCGACCTTCTGGCTGCGATACTCCCCGAACTGCTCGGGCGCGCCCGGATGCAAGTGGTGTTGCTCGGCGCCGGGGAAAAGTATCTTGAAGGACGTTTCCAGTGGCTCGCCAAATGTTTCCCCGGGCAGCTCTCCGTGCGCATCGGCTACGACAATGCTCTCGCGCATCGCATTGAGGCCGGGGCGGATTTTTTCATAATGCCCAGTCGTTTTGAACCCTGCGGACTGAACCAATTATATTCCATGAGCTATGGCACCTTGCCCATAGTGCGGGCCACCGGAGGGCTTGCCGACAGCGTCCAACCCTGGACATCCCGCCCGGCCAAAGGCACGGGGTTGTTTTTCGGCGATGCTACCGAGAGCGCTTTACTGGACGCCATGCACCGCGCCCTGCGCTTGTATTTCGATTATCCGGCGGACTTCGCGCAACTGCGGCAAAATGCGATGACGCAAGATTTCTCATGGAATCTTTCTGCCGCCAGCTACGCGCGCATTTACGACTCTGCTCTCCGGACGCGGCGCGGGTGATGCCCGTGATTCGCGCTTTCCTTTAGCACCCAGAATGCTACACAAAGTTTTTTTTACTAACCAACAAAACACAGTTCTTGTTCATGGAAGTTTACATTGACGGTAAGTTTTACCCTAAGAACGACGCGAAGATATCCGTTTTCGATCACGGCCTGCTTTATGGCGATGGCGTATTTGAAGGCATCCGCGTTTATGACAACTGCATCTTTAAATTTGAGGAGCATCTGGAACGCCTCGAATACTCGGCCAAAGGCATCGCCTTGCAATTGCCCTGGAGCCGCAAGGAAATCGCCGCTGCTACCATTGAGACCTGCCGCCGTAACGGCATCTCCAGCGGCTATATCCGCCTCGTCGTCACGCGAGGCACAGGAGATCTCGGCCTCAGTCCGCGCAACTGTTCTTCGCCGACCATCATCATCATTGCCGACACCATCAAACTCTATCCCGAAGAGTTTTATAAAATCGGCATCAAGCTGATCACCGTGCCGACACGCCGCGTCAATCCCGCCGCATTGCCGCCGATGATCAAATCGCTGAATTACTTGAACAACATCCTCGCCAAAATTGAAGCACTCCAGCACGGCTATCACGAATGTCTCCTTCTGAACGATCAGGGCTACGTGGCGGAATGCTCCGGCGACAATCTCTTCCTGATACACCGCGGACGCCTGTTGACGCCAGCCTCCTATGCCGGAGCGCTTGTCGGCATCACGCGGCAGGCCGTTATCGAGATAGCCGCCAAACTGAAGTTGCCCGTGGTGGAGACTAATCTGACGCGCTACGATGTCTTCAACGCCGACGAGGCTTTCTTAACCGGCAGTGCTGCCGAGGTGGTGCCAGTCGTGGAGTTGGACGGGCGCGTCATCGGCACGGGTAAACCCGGGAAGTTGACCGGAAAAATCCTGGAAGCCTTCCGCAAAAAGGTCACTCAGGATGGCACGCGCATCGCGCCGAAAAAGGCGAAAAAATAAAGCTAAGAAGGGAAGGCAACTGCGCTCAAGCGCACAATTACCGACGGTAGCAGGATGTGCTCTGCGGCGTGAATCTTTTGCGCGAAACTTTCCAGCGTATCGCCGTCTTCGCGCCGCACGGCTGCCTGGTCTATGATAGCGCCCCCGTCCACTGTGGCATTCACGTAATGGACAGTGCAGCCGCTCACTTTCACGCCGTGCCGCCAAGCTTGCCCGATGGCGTCCAGCCCCGGAAATGCGGGGAGAAGGCTTGGATGCAAGTTGATGACGCGCCCCGGAAAAGCATCCAACAAGGGTTGCTTGATGACGCGCATGAATCCGGCCAACACCAGAAAATCCGCCCCCGTCTCCTGAATCGCCTTTGCCCAGTCTGCTTCCACTGACGGAGGAAATTTTGTTTTGAACGGCCCGGCATCCGGCTGGAATGACGGCACGCCGTAACGCGGCCCAAGTTCTGAAATGCGTGCACCGGGAATGTCGCAAAACACGCCCGTCACCCGTGCCCGTCCCAATTGGCCTGCGGCGTGTGCGGCGAGGATGGCTTCGGCATTGGAGCCGTGCCCGGAGCCTAAAATAGCGATATTCATAGGCGTCTGCTTTTGCCCGTTCCGCTTCCTCCGCACAAGTTATTCTTCAAGTCTTTGGCCGGGAAATGCGCAGCTCCGCCACCAGTGCATCCAGCGCAGCGGCGTTATCCGCTACGGGCGCATAGCCCAGATCCTGCCGGGCGGCGTTGATGTCGAACCAATGGTCTTCTGCCAATTCTACAGCGACAAAGCGCGTCAAGGGCGGCTCGCCGTGCAGCGGCAACACGCGCCACAACAATTCAGCCACGGCACCAATCCCGCGGGCGACGCCAAGTGTGGTGCGCCGTGTCACGGGCGGAATGCCGAGCCGCTCCAGCAACGCATTTATCCACGCCCACAATGTTACCGGTGCGCCGTCTGAGATAAAGTAGGCGCGTCCAGCGGCGGCGGCGTTTGGGCGCTGTAGCGCGTCGAGCGCCAGCAAGTGCGCGTGCGCGGCATTGGCCACATGGGTCAAGTCCACCCGGTTCAGGCCGTCGCCGATGATGCGCAGGCGCCCGGCGCGCGCTTGCTGCACGACGCGCGGGACGAGGTGCGGATCGCCCGCGCCCCAGATGAGGTGCGGGCGCAACGCTACGGTGCGCAGCGTGCTGCCGTTGGCGGCGAGCACGCGCCGCTCGGCCTCAGCTTTTGTCAGCGGATAAGGGCAGGGGCAGGCACGGGTGAGCGGGCGGGTCTCATCCACTCCGGCGAGCGGACGCCCATTATAGACCACGCTGGGCGTGCTGGTGTGGATGAGAAAAGGCACGCGTGCGGCGGCACAGGCGTCGAGAATGTTTTGGGTGCCGGTGACGTTGGTGCTGTAAAATGCTTCCTCCCGTCCCCATACACCGGCTTTGGCGGCAGTGTGAAACACGGCATCCTGCCCTTCGCAGGCGGTGCGCGTAACGGTGGCGTCGGCGATGTCTCCGCGCAGGCATTGGACGCCCGTAGCGGCGAGTGCCGGTTGTGCAGAGCGGGTGAGGATGCGCACGGTGTCACCGCGGGCGAGAAGCTGCCGGACGAGTGCCTGTCCGAGAAAGCCGCCGCCGCCGGTGACCAGGATTTTCATTCACTTATCCCCAGCACATCGCCCATGCCGTAAATTCCCGGTGCGCGTGAGACAACCCACTGTGCGGCGCGGATGGCACCGATGGCGAAAATGGCCCGGTTTGCCGCCCGGTGCGTCAACTCCAGACGCTCGCCCTCGCCGGCGAAATACACCGTGTGGTCTCCCACGACATCGCCGCCGCGCAAGGCGTGGACGCCGATCTCATCGCTTGGGCGTTCGCCCGTGAGGCCCGCCCGTCCGTTGCGGATGACCTGCGGCGGGAGGTGGCGCGCTTCGCGGGCGATTTGCAAAAGAGTTTCTGCGGTGCCGCTCGGCGCATCTTTTTTATGCCGGTGGTGCATCTCCACCAGTTCGATTTGGTAACTGGCGTCGAGTGTGGCGGCGGCGATTTTCACAAGATGATTCAAGAGCGTGACGCCGATCGAATAGTTTCCCGCCCACACTACGGGGAGTGTGCGCACGGCTTCCAGTATCGCTTCGCGCTCGGCGGCAGTGTGCCCCGTGGTGCCGACGATGAGGGGCTTGCCGTGCCCGGCGCACAGACGCGCCAGCGGCAGCGTGGCTGTGTGGTGGCTGAAGTCCAGCACGGCACCCGCGGCGCCAATCACGCTTGCTGCATCGTCTCCTTGATCAATTGCCGCTACGCTGGTGATTCCCGCGTTTCGCGCTGCTTCGATGAGGGCGTGCCCCATGCGCCCGCGCGCGCCGTTGATGAGGATGGAGGTCAAGGTGGTTTCGTTTGCCATGGCGTTCTTTTATTCTTTGGGGAAGCTGTCTGCCAGCGCGTCCAGCGCGGCGCGGTTCTTTTCGGAAAGGGCGACGAGCGGAAGGCGCACCTCCGGCGAGCTGATCAGGCCTACGCGGGCGAGGATGTGTTTTATCGGCACGGGATTCGGCTCGACGAAGATTTTTTGGAAGACATCGGCGAGCTGGTTATTCACCCGTATCGCGCCCGCTCCATCGCCGCTGCGCGCCAGCATGACGAGCTGCGAGACCTTTTTAGGGAGCCAGTTTGAAGCTACGGAGATGACTCCGCGTGCGCCGAGGCTGATGAAAGGAAGCGTCAACCCGTCGTCGCCGCTCGTCACCACGAAGTCGCTGTCGAGTGTGCGCACGAGTTGGGCGACTTTGGCGCACTTGCCGCCGGCTTCTTTGATGCCGACGATGTTCGAGTGGCGTTCGCGCAAACGGACTACAGTTTCCACATCAATCTCTACGCCGCAACGTCCGGGGATGGAGTAGAGCATGATCGGCTTATTGGTGCTCTGCGCCAGTGCGGAGAAATGTTGGAAGATACCCTCCGGGCTTGGTTTGTTGTAGTAGGGGGCGACGATGAGGAAGGCATCCGCTCCGGCTTTGTCCGCGTGTTGCGTGAGGGCGATGGCCTCGCTGGTGGAGTTTGAACCGGTGCCTGCGAGCACAGGCACGCGCCCGCGGGTGAGCTCGATCGTTTTGGCGATAACTTCAAGGTGCTCGGCTAAATCGAGCGTGGGCGACTCGCCGGTGGTCCCGACAGAGACCAAACCGTCTATGCCTTGCCCAATTTGGAAGTCTATGAGTTTTGCCAAATCGCCATAGGCCACCCGCCCATCTTTGAACGGTGTGACGAGCGCGGTGAATGCGCCATGGAAACGGGAGGCGCCGGTGGCTGAAGAGGAAGATGCCATAGTTTTGCGCAGAGTTTGTTTTTTGGTTCGTGCATTCAAGGGCGTCAAACGCTTGTGACAATCCCCAAAAGAGCGAAATATGCAGGCCGGCCTGTGTATTCTACGGAAGGCCGGGAAGATTTGCCGTTGGCAAAAGTTTCCCCTTTTCCCATTCCGTCCTTTTCACTTCTGCGATGCCGCCGAGCATCGCGGATAATGCAGCGGTGTCGCCCGATGAGTAGTAGGACCGGAGACCGCCGGTGCCCGTGTCTGCCAGTAATGCGTGTGTTTCCAATAAACTCCGCACCCGCACGGCCACAGCCTCGCCAGGGGAAATCAGCGTCACCGTGCCGCCGGTGATGCGCTGTATCGCGGCACCCAAAAACGGATAGTGCGTGCATCCCAGCACCAGTTGGTCAATGCCTGCTTCCAGCATTGGCTTCAGGTAGCCTCGCAGCAGTGCTTCCGTCTCCGGGGAATCTGCCCGTCCCGCCTCCACTAGCTCCACCAGCCCGGTGCCTTCTGCGGTGAGCACCTGCGTCCCCTGCGCAAACCGGGCAAGTGTCTCCTTGAAGAGGCGTCCGCGGAAGGTCCCTGCCGTCGCCAGCACGCCGATGGCTCCCGTGCGCGATTTCAGCACCGCTGGCTTCACCGCCGGCTCAATGCCTACGAACGGCACTCCGAAGTTTTTCCGCAAACTGTCTATCGCCATTGCCGTAGCGGTATTGCACGCCACGACGATCAGCTTGCATTGCCGGGCCAACAGAAAGCGGGTGATGCCTTCGCAAAATGCCGTTACCTCGGCTTGCGTCCGTGCGCCGTAAGGGCAGTGCGCATTGTCGGCGAAGTAGTGGACGGTTTCCCCGGGCAGCACTTTCGTGACTGCGTCCAGAATGGACAAGCCGCCCACGCCGGAGTCAAACATGCCTATGGGATCTTTGCGGAAGGACATTGGAGAGGAGGAAAAGAACACGCGCAGGCTGTGCTGTTCAACTGTCTTTTCATCGGCCTGCCCCGGAATGGTTCAGTGCTTTTTTGAGGCGCGGCAGAGGGGGGTGTCCACTTTGCCTGCGATTTCCCGAATGGCAGCGAGTAAGGGAGTCGAACCCTTCTCTGAGCGTTGAGAACGCACCGTCCTAACCGATAGACGAACTCGCCCCGAAAGAGCCGAAGCCCCCTTCGCCTACTGGCGAAATATGTGGGGCAGGGAACCGCGCAGGGGTGCCAACGGCAAGGAAATTTTTTATCCTTCCAGACTTCAACCGTCGGTCTTCGTCATCTTCGTTTTTATCTTCTCCATAGTTTTTGCAACACCCTCCATATCCTTCCCGATTTCCTTTGCCCGATTTTCCGCATGGACGCGGGGATTTTCGGTTTCAATCCGCGCAAATTCCGCAGCCAATTTTTCAAATATCCTTTTTTCCCGGTTCATCCGCGCCGAAGCCAGATTGAGCGTCGCGGTGTCAAGACGCTGGACATCGCGCCTCCCCTTGTAGTGGTGTTTCTCAAAGGCGGACATCAAGCGGACAAGAACGCTGCGTGCGGCGGGGAAGTCTTTATTTCTCTGCGCAATGCCGATTATTGTGTCCAGAAGACGGTCGTATTCGCGGAACGAACCTTTTCCGTAATCGTCAACGGCGGTTTCAAGGAGGATTTTAACTTGGCCGGAAAGTTTGAGTTTCAGCAGTTGTTCCGTCTCATATTGGAGAGAGACGAGGATGAGGTCAAAGCGGTTGGGATACTCCTTGCTCATTTGTTGGCGCTGCTTGCGCATGAAGGAAACAATTTGTGTGTCACTCCATTGCGAAAACAGTTGTCTCACCTCAACATCCCGGACTGCGTTTTCAAAGTAAAAATCGGGGAATTTTTTGAACTGATCCCGGTATCGCCGGAGAATGGGCGTGAGTTGGTTTACCGGGATTTTTTCTTCACTTGCGGCAAGCGCGGTGAACCACTCCTCCCAGAAGACGAGCTGGCCGGGACAGCCGCGGACTGCGGCTTCGAGCAGCTTCATCCGCCCGCTGTGGGCATTAGCGTGTTCGAGTAATTGCGCGGCGCGGACGAGGCGCAACGCTATGTCGCGCTTGCCGTTTTTCCGGTTGAGGTCGTCGTAAAGATAGAAGCTGACTTCGGGGAGACTGCGTCCGGTTTGCGGGCTGAGGCTTATGCCGTAATCGGAATTTCCACGCCCGGTGGTCCGCCATCCGTTTTTTCCCCGGAAGAGAGTCCAGTTGTGGTTGATGCCGTTCGGCTCTTCGCCGGCTATCCCGCCGGCGGGGACACCGTGCGCACGCGCAAAGGCGACACTGAAGTCTGTCTGATTGCTGCAGGTCCCGCCAAGCCGGAGGATGTTTTCCATCGTGTATTGGGGGTAAGGTTTATTGGCCTCATAGCGGATGAGATTGTAAGCGCCCGCGATGCGCTCGTATCTATCGCCGATTCGCAGGAAGTTTTGCAGCAGGGCTTCGGACTCGGCGCGCGTTTTGGAATCTCTGAACTTAACCCCCTCGACAGGTTTGATTTTCCAGCGATAGGGAGACAGCGCCCATTCGTATTCGGCGAAACTGAATTTTTCCGGCGAGACAGCCCAGATAAGTTCATCGGGAAGTATTTCGTCGCATTTGAGATAAAGAGTGCCCTTTTTTTGCTTTTCCCGGAAGTAGGCGAAAGCTTTTGCGGCCTCGTCGGACCCGCTCTCGGTATTGCGGATAAACGAGCGCGTGTTTTGCCGCCCTGCGCCGGGAGTATCGTAAATGAGCGCGAGTGCGATTGTGAGGTTTTCAAAGGCAGCACGTTCGCCGGGGGGTTGGTCCCGCGTGAGCACAGCCCAGATATTTATTGCATTGGCCACGTTGTCTTCAGGGGCGAGCGCGTTGGCAAATTTTTCGAGCAGGGGGAAGTTTGTGAACAATTGCCAGGCCATGTTGGAGGCACGGTCATCGGCGGAGAGCGCCTTGATGCCGTCGAGACCGAGGCGGCGGATAAAGGTGAGCTGCGCAAGGGCGTAGGGGAGGACTTTTTGCTGAAACTCGACAGAAAACATAAAGGGATCCGTGGAGAGTCTTTTCTTGAGGATAATGTGCAGCGCAAGTTCCGCGAGGCGTGCATCATGTTCCTTCCAGCGGTGGTCGCGAAAACGCTCCCGTGTGGCCTGAACCAACTGGTCGTAAGTGAAACCCAAGTAAGAAGAAAGCGGGATGATGTCGCCAGTGGAGGCGACCACTTGTTTTTCCGCTCGGTGCCATACCTTGGCGTCATTGCGCACAAAGATTTTCGCGCCATCGGCGACATTTACCGAAAATTTTTCACCCGACGGATATTCGAAGACAAACACCTCCCCGTAGAGCGCCTTCCATGTCCCGGGGGCTTTGATTTCATCGTTCCATTTTTCGCGGAACGCACCGTCGCCACTGAG
>JAITXH010000157.1 GCA_031284845.1 Puniceicoccales bacterium
TCGCCATCGGTGCCGTCGCCGATGGCGTGACCGGACAACTAACAGCACCGGATGCGAGGAAGCCCAACGCAAGAAACAGGACATGGAATGTGTATGCAGCAACACGGAGGCCATCAAAACGAGCAAAAGTGACACTGCAAGGGCGTTTTGTTTGTTGGCAATGTGACCGACAAAACGCGGGGGATCATTTTAACGCTCCCTATGACAAATCGCGAAACGAGTTCGGCGTCCGTGAAGATTTGCAGTAGAATTACTTACGCCCATATGTAGCGGAAGCTAAAGACACCTCCCGCCTTCTTTGCGAAAATATGGAAGACTAATTCACCAAACGGCCACGTACCATCAACTAGCGTGTCTTCAGTAGCCGCTGAAGGCATGTTCAATTGAAGCAAGTGGACATAACCATTACGGAGAAGATCGAATGCGGCATCCACGTCACCTTCAATCTGGGAAAAAAGCGGCACCCCACCAACTTTGTGCTCCGAGTAAATCGTCAGATTGCTCAGTGCTTCGACTATCGGGCATTCAGGCTCCGTGTTTGGCTCTCCGAACACAAAGCCGAGCGCAGGAAGTTCGTTTTTCAATGCGGACGAAGTGTCGCGACCTCTCGTTTGTTGATGCACAACGAACTGAATAAGAGCACTTGATTGATCATGAAGTTTATATGTCCCGTCGAAAAAGTAGAACGGGCTCTGCTGTGACTGACAGTCGAAAGTGAAAAAGAGCGAGACATCGACACCGTCCTCAAGGCCAAGCGTGGCAAAATAACGTGTGTTTCCATCAACCCAATCAGGCGCAACACCAATCGGTGGCACACCGGCTATCGAACAACGCGCCACGGAAGCAGCTTCCCGCTTCAGGCTGAAGGGAATGAACGTTCGTCCGTGATTGGCATAGAGATTCATCAAGGGCAAGGTAGAGAGTTGGCAAACGGTTTGGCAAGGGTGTTTTGGTTTTGGTGGCGACGCATCCGGCAAATCGCCAAACGACATCGGTGCCGTCGGTAACACACCGACGGCACCGATACGCGCGACACATCGCGGCGCGGCGGGCATTTCCGCCCGACAATCACTCACAAAAAAAAGACAGACCAAAACGGCCTGTCTTTTTCGGTTTGATTAAAAGAAATCGGGCTTTTTAGGCGGCGACCGGAGCGTCAACGGCGGCGGCAGTTTCTGCCACCGGTGCCGTCACTTCTTCGGACTTCGCGGCTTTCTTGGCCTTGGGCGCTTTGCGGGCAGGCTTCTTGGCCTTCTTGTAGCCTTCGTCTGAACCGGCGACCAATTCAATGAGCGCGGTTTCGGCGGCGTCGCCGATACGTGCTCCGATTTTGTAGATGCGGGTATAGCCACCAGTACGTTTCACAAATTCTGTGGCACGTTCGGTGAAAAGTTTCTTCACGGAATCAACATCGCGCACATGGGCGATGGCGAGACGACGAAGATGGACTTTTTTGGCAGCATCTTCAGTGAGAGCGGCCTTCTTAGCGTATGTGATAATCTTCTCGGCAAAGGGGCGAAGCGCTTTGGCTTTGGCGAGTGTGGTGCGGATGCGGCCATGCGTGAAGAGAGCGGCGGCAAGAGCGGCTAAGAGTGCTTCGCGGTGGGCGCGTTTTACGCCGAGTTGGTGACTGTGTTTGCGGTGTCGCATGTGTGAAATTCTGTTTTGTTAGTTGTTTGAGAATCAGCGGCTTTTGTCGAGAAGGCGTTCGTCGAGTTTCATGCCGAGAGCAAGACCGAGCTGTTCGAGCTTGGCTTTGATTTCGTTCAACGACTTCTTGCCGAAATTGCGGTATTTGAGCATTTCCTGCTCGGACTTGAGAGCAAGTTCGCCGACGGTGGTGATGTTGGCGTTGTTCAGACAGTTGGCGGCACGAACCGAGAGTTCGATTTCGTTGACCGACATGTTCAAGAGTTTGCGGAGGCGGTTTTGCTCTTCGCTGACTTCCTTGCCTTCAGCTTCAAACTCGACGTCGTGCGCGGAGACATCGCTGAAGATGTCAAGGTGGTGGCGAAGGATGGCACCGGCTTCTTTGAGGGCTTCATCGGGAGTGATGCGCCCGTCGGTCCAAACTTCAAAGATGAGTTTGTCGTAATCGGTCATTTGGCCGACGCGGGTATTCTCAACCGCATACTTAACGAGGCGAACAGGGCTGTAAAGCGAGTCCACGGGGATGACACCGATGGTCTGGTCTTCGTTCTTGTTTTCCTCGGCGGCTGCCCAGCCACGTCCGACTTTGACTTCGATTTCGGCGTAGAAGCGGCGTTTGCGATCCAGTGTGCAAATGGGCTGCTCCGGATTGACGATGTCGAGGTCGGAGACGAGTTGGATGTCCTTGGCCGTGATGAGGCCTTCGCGATCCACTTCAATCGTGACATGAAAGGTGTCGCGTTTCTTGGCCTTGAAGAGAATTTTCTTCAGATTGAGAACGATGTCGGTGACATCTTCGACTACACCTTCGATGGACTGAAACTCGTGCTGAACGCCATCAATCTTGATACCACTGATCGCCGCCCCTTCGATAGAGCCGAGGAGCACGCGGCGCAGGGAGTTGCCGATTGTGTGGCCGTAGCCCGTTTCAAAGGGTTCTGCGACAAATTTGGCGTAGGTGCTGGCGTTGGACGCGGTTTCATCCTTCTTCAGGCTTTTGGGTAATTCAAATTTTCCAAGACGTTTGGACATGGCTTTTGCTCCGGTTTTAAGGTTTCTATCAAAAAAATTATGCCGATCGCTTATCGGCTATAGAACTCAACGATTAACTGGATGTTGATTTCGGTGGGAAGTTCTTCCGCGGCGGGCTGGCGGTTGACGATGCCCTTGAGGGTGTCGTTGGCCATGCTGAGCCAGGCGGGAACGGCGCGGTATTGATTTTCCTCAGTGCCGCGGGTGGCAAGTTGCTTAGAGGAAGTGCGATCACGCACGACGATTTCGTCGCCCGGAACGACGGTATAGCTGGAAATGTCCACCTTGTGGCCATTGACGAAAACGTGTCCGTGTCCAACGAATTGGCGGGCGGCGCGGCGTGTGCGGGCGAGGCCAAGAAGATAAACGACGTTGTCGAGGCGAGTGTGGAGAAGGCGCAGGAAATTTTCGCCGGTGACGCCACCGAGACGCTTTGCGCGGGCGAACGTGAGGCGGAATTGCTTTTCGTTGAGGCCGTAAGTGAAGCGCAGCTTTTGCTTTTCGTTGAGGCCAGTGCCGTATTCGGAAACTTTGCGGCGCTTGGTGGGGCCATGGATGCCCGGGCCGTAAGGCTTACGTTCCTCGGCCTTGCTGGTCGGGAAAATGTTTTGGCCAAAGCGGCGATTAATTTTGCTGGTGGGTCCTGTGTAGCGGGACATGTGTGATTTTAGTGTTTTGGGTGGCGATTAAGTCTGCCGTTCGGTTTGCCATAGCCGAGCGGGGAAAGTGATTTTTTCGAATGATTCAGTTTTACGGAAATACAAACCGCAATGCTGCGGCTCGTCGCTCATTGCGCGCACCGGAGGGCACGCACAATTCGCGTTTCCGTTTTTTATTAGACGCGGCGACGTTTCGGCGGACGGCAACCGTTATGGGGGACGGGTGTGGCGTCCACGATGCCGGTGACGTTGAGACCGAGGTTCTGGAGAGCGCGAATGGCGCTGTCGCGACCCATGCCCGGGCCTTTGATTTTGACGGCAACTTCTTTTAGGCCGTGCGACATCGCCGTACGTCCGGCGTCTTGACAGACGACCTGAGCAGCATAGGCGGTGGATTTGCGGGAGCCGCGGAAGTTGTTTTTGCCGGCGGTGGACCAGGAGATAACGTTACCACTTTGGTCGGTAAAGGTGACCTTGGTGTTGTTGAAAGTGGCGAGGACATGGCAAACACCCGTGGTGATGTTTTTGGAACCTTTGGCCTTGCGGATTTTGATTTCATCGAGGCCTTCGGAAAGAAGGTCTTTGGCCGTGATTTCTTTTTTCTCCGGCACAGCGGCGGCGTCGGCGGTCTCGGCAGCAGCGGCGGCGTCTTTTTTAGATTCACCCTTGGGGGCTTTTTCTTTTTTGGGGGCCGGGGCCGACTCCGCAACAGGTGCAGTGGCGGCTTCGGGCGCCGCGTCAACGGCGGGCGCAGTGGTGGCTATGGGTTCCTTCTCGTCTTGGCTCATATTGGGCAAATGTGTGTTGGCGTTTTATCAGGCTGCTTTTTTGGCGGCACCGATGGTTTTGCGGGCACCTTTGCGGGTGCGGGCGTTGGTGCGGGTGCGCTGACCGCGCACGGGCAGACCGCGGAAGTGGCGCAAGCCGCGATAGCACTTGATGGCCTGAAAGCGCTTCAGATTCTGGCCGATTTCGCGGCGCAGATCGCCCTCGCACTTGTAACCCCGCTCGACGATGTAGCCAACAATCTTGTTGAGCTGCTCCTCAGAGAGTTCTTGTGCGCGCAACGCCGGATTGATACCGAGCGCGGATACGATTTCGGTGGCACGGGCTGGGCCGATGCCGTAGATGTAGCGCAAAGAGTATTCGACGCGCTTGTTATTGGGAATGTCGACACCGAGGAGGCGAGGCATAAAACGTGCTGTTATTGCTGTGTTGTTAAGAAAAGAGGCGGAATGTGTGACGTTCCGCGGTGATTGAAAAGGAAAAAATGAAAAAATCTTTCATGGAGTAATCCGTGTGAGGATTTCAGGGGCACCGTCAGTGATGAGGACGGTGTGCTCGTAGTGGGCAGAGGGACGGCGATCTTTCGTGACGGCGGTCCAACCATCGGAGGTGACGATAACATCGCCGGTGCCGAGATTGATCATCGGCTCAATGGCGAGAGTCATTCCGGGGCGCAGAAGTGCGCCGGTGCGGGGAGTGCCGAGATTGGGAATCTGCGGATCCTCGTGCATGTTGCGCCCGACACCATGACCGACAAACTGCTCGACGATGCCGTAATTGCCGAAGCGGACGTGCTTCTGGACGGCATGGGAGATATCATGGACACGATTCCCGGCGCGGGCCTGCTCAAGGGCGATATAAAGGGCTTCCTCTGTGGTCTTGCAAAGGGCGCGGACATCTTGGGCGACTGGCTCGACTAGAACGGTGCGGGCATTGTCGCCAACGAATCCTTTGCCGCGAACGACGACATCCAATGAAACGATGTCGCCTGCTTGAATGACACGAGGCCCGGGAATGCCGTGGACGACTTCTTCGTTGACCGAAATACAGGTGTATGCGGGGAAACGGTGGCGTCCGTGCTTGTAATTGTAAGAAGCACTCTCGACGCCAAGTTCATCCATGAACGTTTTAGCGGCGTCATCCAATGCTTGTGTGGTGACGCCGACTTGGACGAGCGGAACGAGTCGCTGCAAGACAGTGGCGGCGGCACGGCATACTTCACGCATGAGTGCAATTTCCGCGGCTGTCTTGATGGGAATCATGAAGGCTATGTGAAAGAACGTCGAAGGGGCGCGTTATTGGGCGCCCAAATGGATGGCGTTGTAGATGGCAGCGGCGATGCCCAAAACAAGGACAGTAAGGCAAATATAACCGAGACGCCCAAGACCTTTCTTTTCGCCGAAGTCGGCGACCTTGCGGGTCGGGAGCGGAATGTTGAGTCCGCCGATGCGTCCTTTTTTCAAAAATCCTTCGTAGTGCCGCTGAAGGAGGATGGCTTCGATTTGGGCCATCGTGTCGAGGGAGACACCCACCGCAATAAGACCACCGGTGCCGCCCAGAAGATAGGCGAGACGTTGGGGAAAATCGAGTTTGAAGGCGAGAAGGTCAGGAAGAAGCGCGATGACCACGAGGAAAATCGAACCCGCGAGCGTGAGGCGCGTCATCACGAAATCAAGGAACTTGGCGGTCGCTTCGCCCGGACGAATACCAGGAATATAGCCGCTGTTCTTTTTGAGGTCGTCGGCGATCTGAATGGGTTTGAACATGAGTGAAACCCAAAAATAGCTGAAGGCGAAAATGAGAGCGGCTTCACCAACATAATATAGCGCATCACCGCGTGAAAGAGCGGCACCCCAACGAAGAAAAGTTTCGCCAATGTCGTGGGCGGCACCCTGACGGGTTGCTAGAGTGGCACCGAGCCAATTCAGCATCATTGAAGGAAAACTCAAAATAGCTGAGGCAAAGATGACCGGCATAACGCCCGCAAAATTGATTTTAAGAGGAAGATAGGAAGCCTGACCGCCAAACATTTTACGCCCGACGAGACGCTTCGCGTATTGCACTGGAATCTTGCGAATGGTCTGCGCAACGGCGGTCATGGCGGCATAGACGATGATGCCCATGGCGATGATCCCGAGCACATGTTCAAAACTATATTGGGGAACTCCACTATTCGCGGGAACAGCAGCAAAAGCTGTGATAAACTGTTTGGTGGCACCCGGGAGGTCGGCGAGAATGCCGACCGTGATAAGAATGGAGGTGCCGTTACCAATGCCGCGCTGGGTAATTTGTTCACCGAGCCATGTCATAATCATCGCGCCAGCGGTGAGAATAACGACAGCGAGAGCGATGAAGAGAGTCTTATCAATGATGACGAGCTCAATGTCATGCAACGAGGAGATACCCAGAACATAACCGACTGCCTTAGGATTACTCAAAGCACCAGCGAGCATGAACCCCTGAATAATGGCGATGGAGATCGTCAGATAACGGGAATATTGGGCGATTTTTTGGCGTCCGATATCGCCTTCCTGTTGAAGCCGCGAAATCGAAGGAACGACAGCCCCCATGAGCTGCATGATGATACTGGCACTGATGTAAGGCATGATGCCCAAGGCAAAGATGGCACCTTTAAGAAGAGCACCGCCAGTGAAGAGATTATAAACCACCATGACGCCACTGGCGGAATCCGTGTTCTGCAGGAGCGCCTTTTCAAGCTCTGCGGTGTCTATGCCCGGAAGCGGGATACAGGCACCCATACGAGCGACGAAAAGGAGACCGAGTGCAATCAGCAGACGCTGACGCAATTCGGGGATTTTCCAACAATTGGCGAAGGCCTTGAACATGCGATGGGAAGAGAGTGAAACCGGAGCGTCGGCGAGTTGCCTTAGGCTTTAGTTTCGGTGGCGACAGCCGCGACGGGATGTTCGGTCTTCAGTTCGACGATTTTTCCGCCAGCCGCTTCAATCTTGGCCTTGGCCGTGGCGGAAAACTTATGCGCGGTAACTGTGACCGCACGGGTGATTTCGCCGGTGCCGAGGATTTTGATGAGCGTGGTGTTGGAGCGCAGAAGGCCGGCTTTCACCAGCGTATCGCGATCCACAGAGTCACCCGTGACCTTGGCGATGGAAGAGAGATTGACGACGGCGAAATCAACACGGTTGATGTTGTTGAAGCCGCGGTGCGGGAGTTTGCGGTAAAGGGGCATCTGGCCACCTTCAAAACCCGGACGAACGCCGCCGCCGGAACG
>JAITXH010000163.1 GCA_031284845.1 Puniceicoccales bacterium
GACCCCTCTGGTGAGGTGAAAAGATAGATCTGGATTCCGCGAAGCGGATCTGAGAGCGCGGAGTGGTCTGCTTCGATTTCAAACGGGATTTTTGCCGCTTCCAGTTCCGCCAAAACACGCTTCGCCAGTATCGGCGGATAGGCGCCAAGTTCGTGCAAGATTTCTCCCGTTTCGCCATTGCCGCTGTCACAGGTGGGGGAAGTGTCGGGGTTGGATTGGACGGGGAGTAGCACGTCGGAGCGGGGAGAGGTAATTTCCATTTAAGGAGAATATGTGGAGAATAGAGGCGTTGGGAACCTATTTTATCAGCGAGAATGCCCATTGTCTCCCGCCGTGACTTCTGCTTGCGTGCGCCCTCTATGAATATCTCCGCTTTCAGGAAATGGTTTTCTCACGGTCTGCTCTTGGTGTTGTTCTTGTGCCTCCAGCCGTTTTCACTCCATGCCGACGATGCTGGCGTCCGGTGGACAGAGGAACGGGTGGCTTCGTGGTATCAATCCCTTGGCTGGCTGAACGGTATCAATTACATTCCCTCCGATGCGGTCAACTACACTGCCATGTGGGACAAAACCAGCTTCAACCCCACCCAAATAGAGAAGGAACTCGCCCTTGCAGAGAGCATTGGGCTGAACACCGTCCGCGTGGTGTTGCAATACGCCGTGTATGCCGACGACCCCGCGCATTTTCTGGATACCTTGGAGAAGTTCCTCGCCATCTGCCAGCGTCACGGGATACGCGTCGTCCCCTGCTTTTTCGATGATTGCGTTTTCGGGGTGAACACGGATCCGTCCATTGGCCGACAATCCGAACCGCTTGAAGGCTGGTATGCGTGGGCATGGTCGCCCTCTCCGGGGCACTCGATGGTTGTTGACCAGCGCACACACCCTTTGTTGGAAAAATATGTGAAGGCTGTCATCGGGAAATTCAGGAACGACCCGCGGATACTTCTCTGGGATTTATACAACGAACCGACGAGCGGACTTGGCGACCGCAGTCTCCCGTTGCTCAAAAGTCTGTTCGCGTGGGCGCGGGAGTTGCAGCCATCGCAGCCGTTGACGACGGGTTTCTGGAACGGCAGTAAGAAACTCAACGCCTTTCTCACTCAAAATGCCGACGTAATCAGTTTTCACTGCTACGGTGACCGGGCTGAGATGGCGAAACAGATCCAGCAATTGCGAAAGCATAAGCGCCCGATCATTTGCACCGAGTGGATGAATCGCCCAAAGAAATCAACGGTGGCGAGCGTCATGCCGTTGTTGAAAGAGGAGCGGGTGGGCAGCCTGATGTGGGGCTTGGTGAACGGCAAGACGCAGACTCATTTGCCATGGGGACACCGCCCAGAAAAACTGCCCTACACCGGAAAATGGCAGCACGATTTGTATCACCGTGACTTGAAACCGTATGATGCCGCTGAGATTGAGCTCATCAGAAAGTTGAACGGCCTGGATGCCTCGAAGTGACGGGACGTTCCGCTTGGTTTCATTTCAACCTAAAAAGAGCACTTGGGCCGGGCGGCTCTCCATTCTCAATTCAAATTCAAGGCCAGATTGAGCGTATCGGTAAACAAGCGCGGGTAAAACCCCGTGGCGACCAATGCTGCCAGCAGGATGCAGACGATGCAGCGCTCGTTCCATGTGATGTCTCGCACCGGGACTGTTTCCCGGCGCTTCGTGAGCGCTTCTGGCTCTGCGCCGAAAAATACAGCCGCCACCGCACGCAACGCATAAATCGCCGAGATCACGATGCCGCTTGCCACGAGCGCAAGCCGCCACGCCGGCACACTTCCCAAGCTGACGAACACGCCAAGCTCGCCCCAAAAATTTGCAAAACCGGGCAATCCTATACCCGCCATGCTCGCCGCGACAAAAAATGCGGCAAACACCGGTGCGCGTTTCGCCAGACCTCCGCTTTCTCCAAATTCGAGAGTCTTCGTGCGCCGGTAAATCCCGTGGCTCAAGGCAAACATCGCCGCCACTGCCAGCCCGTGCGCGAACATGAGCACCACCGCCGCACCAAGCCCGGCGGTGTCGCGTCCGCCTCCGGCGGCAAAAGCGTAAATCCCCATGAAACACGGCCCCATGTGCATTACTGAGCTGCAGCTTATCATTTCCTTCAAGTGCCGCTGACTCATCGTCACAAAGCCGATGATCAGGATGTTGCCCAGCGCCAGCCAGAACAGCACCGGTGCCCAGTATTGCAGGCCTGCGGGCACCATCAACACCCCGAGTTGGATTAGCCCGTAAAGTCCAAATTTCTTCAATACCCCGGCGTGCATCATCGAAACCGGGGTCGGCGCTTCTGTGTAAGCGGCGGGTGCCCACGAATGGAAAGGGAAGAGCGATACCAAAATGCCCAGCCCGAACAGCAGAAGCCCGAATATTGTGTTTGCCTCTCCGCCTTCGATGGGTGCCGCCGCGAGCGCGTGCCGAAGCGCAATCATGTCAAAGGTGTTTGCTCCGCTCTTCAGATAAAGCAGGATGATGCCTGCGAGCGCGACCATCGCGCCGAGAGTCAGATACACCGCCATTTGAATCGCCGCCGTTCGACGCCCGGCACCGCCCCAGCGCAAAATCAAAATAAACGCGGGGATAAGCGCGAACTCATGAAAAAAGTAGAAAAAGAAAACATCCACCGAGGCAAACATGCCGAGCATGCCGCCCAGCATGAAAAGCAGCAGTGCGAGATAGGCCGGTTTGTCATCCACTTTGCTCTCCAGCGCCTGAATCCCGGCGGCGGCGCCGACGAGACCCGCGAGCACAAAGAGCGGCAGTGAAATGCCGTTCAAACCGAGTGTCAGCGCGATTCCCAGCGCTTTAATGCCGAACGGAAGCGTCACCAAAAAGTCATAGCCGCCACCGCCCGAAAAAGTCGCCCACGCGGTAATCCCGGCTACGGCGGGAAAGAGAAAGCCGATGCCGGCCAGCGCGTTGACAACGCCTCCCGGTATCCGCCGTCCGGATACGAATAACAACAAGCTGGCTACGAGCGGGACTGCCAGCGCAAGCGGGAGTATGATGTCGGAAAATGGCATGTGTCGCGTCCGGCGTTTTTATTGGATGAATTTATGACAAAGTCACAACGGCGGCAATGTTCGCGGAGAAGGCGCGGCACTCAATACTAAACCTGAGCAGAGAAGGGCACCCTCTTTTGCGGGAAGCGCCAACAAAAACAAAAGCCTCACGGGTGTGCTGCCTTCCCGCCGCTTTAACTTCAACGAAAACCAAGTCCCCCATGCTTCAAGCATGCCTCTCCGCCGCTTCGTGTTCTGCGCGGGAAAGCTCTGCTTCCGGCATCGCCATTTTCTCCAGGCAAAAGGTCCGCATGTCTTCCGCTAGCGGAGCCGTGAACGTCCTCTGAAAATCCTCGCTCTTGAATGCCAGCCGCGCCGCATGCAGCGCCTGCCGCCGCATCTCGAGAGCTGCCTCGTGCCGCGATCCCCAACCCGTGTGGACAAACTCCAGGTAAAGCTGCTCGTCCGGCCCGTAGAGCTTATCTCCCACCACAGGCAAGCCCAGCCAGCGTGCGTGGATGCGTATTTGGTGTGTGCGCCCCGTGTGTGGCGTCACGCGCACCAGCGTGTAGCCATTGCCGGTGTATAGGGGCTCGAAAAACGTCACCGCAGTCATGGCTCCCGCGGAGAGCGCCACGCGGTGTTTTACAGCTATCGGGCCGTCCGGGTCTCTTTCCAGCGGCTTATCCACCAGCACTGGTGCGGCCAGCGTGCCGCACAGCACCGCGAGGTAGGTTTTTTCTACCCAGCGTTTTTCCATCGCGATTTGGCTGCGCCGTGCCGCCGCCCGGTTTTTGGCGATCAGCAGGACTCCGCTTGTCTCTCTGTCGAGACGGCTGACGAGGTGCAGCACCGCTTGTTGTTTCCATGCTTTGGCGGCACCGATCAAGCTCGACCACGGCCCTTCTTTGGATGGATGGCAGACGATGTGCCCCGGTTTGTTGAAGACGATGAAATCATCATCTTCTTCCAGCACCCAGCGCGGCAATTCCTCTGGAGAAATCAGGAGCGAAGGCGGTGCGCCTTCGGGAGGCGGCATGGATGGTTCATCGGACACAGCGCCGAAACGAGGCGCTTTGCAGCGTTTGTGCAAAACAAAAGTGTTTTTACTTCCCTAAAAAAGCTTCCGCGTTTTCACTGCGTGCATGATTTCAAATTCACCCGAACTCGACGGCATACTTATCGTGGACAAGCCCGGTGGCTGGACTTCGCACGATGTCGTCGGGCGTCTCCGGAGCTTGCTTCAGATGCGCCGCATTGGCCATGCCGGCACGCTCGATCCCATGGCTACCGGCGTCCTTGTCATCCTGCTTGGCAAGGCTACCAAGGCCTCGCAATACCTCATGAGCCGCGACAAGGAATACGAGGGCACGCTTCGCCTCGGGCAAGTTACCGACTCGCAGGATGCCGATGGCAGCATCATGGAGACCAACCCTGTGCCCGCTGAGCTTGACGCCGGAACGCTCACTGCCGCCATGCGCAAGATGGAAGGCGACCAATACCAGACCCCGCCCATGTTTTCGGCAAAAAAAATCCAGGGCGTGCCGCTTTACAAGTTGGCCCGCAAAGGGCAGGAAGTGGACCGCGAACCACGTTTCATCCATGTCGAAAAGTTTGCCTTGCTCGGCTACACTGCGCCCGACGCTGCTTTTCGTGTCGCGTGCAGTAAAGGCACCTACGTGCGCACTCTCGCTCACGATCTCGGGCGCACTTTAGGCCCCGGTGCCCACCTTGTCGCGTTGCGCCGCACGGCATCCGGCGACCACCGCATTGAGCAGGCGGTCACCTTGGATGCCTTGGAAAAAATGTCTGCATCAGAGGTTCGCGCCCATGTCATTCCTGTTTGGCAGGCCGTGCCAAGCCACGCGCTCTAATCCCAATCGGCACGGGAGAGGGGGGCGGTAAGGATTAACCAATCCCTTTAGGGCAGGGTAGGCTTATGTAGCTGCAGCGGCTTGCCGTTCTTGCTGATAAACATTCGGGTCAAGTTGGTGGCGGACTGGTTTGCCGTCCGAATCGAAGGTGACTTCCGTCACACGCCCCGGTGCGACGGTTCCGTTTTCGAGTTCTGCCTTTCGGCGGCGGATTTCTTTGAGGTGTTTCGTGTTCATTGTAGATTATTTGATTCGTTTTTAAGTGTCGTGATCTCTGGAGAA
>JAITXH010000219.1 GCA_031284845.1 Puniceicoccales bacterium
ATCCGTCAGGTGCCTCCGATGGCGTGGCTCCCGCTCATCGTCCTGTGGATCGGCGCGGGCGATCTCGCCAAGACCATCATCATCGGCAAAGCCGTTTTCTTTCCGGTTTTTCTGAACACCCTTCAAGGTATCCGCGGCACCTCCCGCGAATACATTGAGGTCGGGCATATTTTCGCCTACAACCGCTGGCGCCTTCTCTGGCGCATAGTCCTCCCTTCCGCTTTGCCCAGTATTTTCGTCGGTTTGCGCTTCGGCGCAGGAGTCTCATGGGCCGTCCTCATCATGGCCGAGATGCTGGGTGCCCGGCGCGGCCTTGGCTTCATTCTCATCCGTTCGCAGGAGCTAATGCACAGCGACCAGCTCTTTGTTATCATCACCATCATCGGGCTTGTCGGCTTCATCATAGATGTTGGCCTGCGCCGCCTCGAAAAACACCTCCTGCGCTGGAAGCGCGGCTATGAGGGCTAAACCGTAAAGTCCCCTAAGTTCCTTAGAAGCGGCCTTTCGGAAAACTGAAAAATTTTCACCACCAACACACCACAACTACAATGAGCACAGAACAAAAACAAACAGTCCACGACTACATCGCCCGCACGCGAGTGGCCTTTCTCGCCATTGATCGCGAAGATCACACGCCCACTATTCGCCCCATCGGCAGCTTCGCTCCCGTCGCCCCCGGCGCAATAGATCTCTTTTTCTCCGCACCGCGCGATTCTGAGAAAGCCCGCGCCCTGCGCCTCCACCCGCGCATCAACTTCTACTTCCAGCACGATGGGCAGGAGATCTCCGCCTACAAAGCCGTCTCCCTCATCGGCAACGCCTCCGAAGTCCACGCCAGCACCGAAGGCTACGAGCAGGCCGTCGCCGCACTCTCCGCCCGCAGCCCCCACTTCAAGGCCCGTGTCGAGAAAGGCGAACTCGCCGGCACGGCCATATTCCGCGTCACCGCGACCGAAGTGCGTTATTCAGATTTTGCGCAAACACGCGGCATCCAGAAAATCCAACTCTGATCGCGCTATGCCACTCGCCTCTGTCGCCGTGCCTGTGACGCCGACTGCCACGCCATTCGCCGCGTCTGCACGCACCGTGGATGTGGACGCACGTCACATCACCAAAGTCTTTCCCGCCCGGCATGGCGGCAATGCCGTCATAGCCCTTGACGATGTGAGCTTGCTCATCCCCGCGGGTGAGTTCGTCTCCATTGTCGGTGCCAGCGGCTGCGGCAAGACCACCCTCCTGCGCATCATCGCCGGTCTTGAGAATGAATACACGGGCGACCTTACGCTTGGCGGGCAACCTGTCCTCGGCCCCGGCCCCGACAAGGGCGTCGTCTTTCAGGATCACCGCCTTCTCCCCTGGCTCACAGTCGAGCAAAACGTCGGCTTCGGTCTCCTCGATTTGCCAAAAGAAGAACAACGCGAACGCATAGATAAATATATCCGCCTCGTCGGGCTTAAAGGCTTTGAGCGGGCGTGGCCTTCGCAGCTTTCCGGCGGCATGGCCCAACGCGCCGCCATCGCCCGCGCCCTCGTCAACAAACCCCGCATCCTTTTGTTGGACGAACCGCTCGGTGCCCTCGACGCCATCACGCGCATCTACATGCAACGCGAGTTGGAGAAAATCTGGTTTGAGGAGCAAATCACCATGGTCATGGTCACGCACGACGTAGAAGAAGCGCTTTATTTGAGCGACACCGTCGTCGTCATGTCCTCGCGCCCGGGCCGCGTGAAACGCATTCAGGGCAATCCGATTGTCCGTCCCCGCGACCGCGAAAATTCCACCTTCCAAGATGTCCGCCGTGAATTGCTTATCGAACTGGAACTGCAAACCAAAGCGCAATTCGCCTACGAGATCTGAGGAAAAATAAAAACTAGGAACTGAGGAATATTTATGAAAACAACACGCAGCACTACTCGTCTTTTCGCCCGTGCCTTCACGCTTTCAGCACTGCCGCTCGTCTTTGCGGCAAGCTTGATCGTGGCCACGACGACCGCCAATTCCTCATTTGCCTCAGAGTGCTGCGTTAGTCAGGAGCAACTCGCCGCTGCCGCTACCGAAAATGCTGCGCTGTTTTCGGCGTCGGCTCCTCTAGAGATTCTCTGGACGGCGACTGCCAGTTCGACTTGGGATTACACCTCCCTCAACTGGAACGATACCGCCACGGGCGATATTGCAGCCTTTGCGTCCAGCGCACACGTTACCTTCGACACCACCGTTGCCGCCGCCAGCCGCACCGTCACCATAGGGCAGGGCGACGTGACTCCCGGCAGTGTCACCGTCAACGGCACCGGCTACGTTTTTAACGGTGAGGGCTCCATTCTCTCTACGGGTTTCCTCAAAAAGCTCGGCTCCGGCACGCTCACTATCAACACAGCGGGCAATGTCTTTGTCGGCGGCGCCACTGTTATAGAAGGCACGCTTGCCGTCAGCAAAGATGCCGCACTTGGGGAAATGCCCACCATCGCGCTCAGCGACGGCACCAGCTTCCGCGCGAACAATACCGCGCAGACCGTCCACCACCTCCACCTCGCGCCCGCGGCTAACTACCGCATCGGCACCGGTGCCAAAGATGGTAACGGCACGCTCCTCGAGTCCGGTGGTTCACTTCACATTCACGAAAGCGCCCGAGTGGATGGCATTGTCGCCGGATATACTGTTCACGTCATGCCCACCCCCGATGATATGCACGACGAATACTATCGTGGCACCGCCGTCATCGAAAATCACGGCATTACCGACGGGGTCGGCGTATGGCTCGCAGACAGCCTTGAGAACCATGGCACCTTCACTGCTGCCACGCTTGACATCGGCGAAATCGTGAACCACGGCACGCTCAATGTCTTCGCCGCCGACGGCACTTCTGCCCCGTGGTTCATCAGCTCCTTTGCCGGAGAAGCCGCCCACGCGCCTTCCGCCGGGAGCATTGTCGCCGATATACTCCACAATCACGGCACACTCAACGCCGACACCATCTCAGTCGTGCACTTTGAGAATCACGGCACCATCAACGCCACAACACTGGGCGATGGCAGTGGCGTCGTCCTCCGGGCAGATGGGCACATCGTGTTCGGCAGTGGCTCGAAGCTGGCGTTTGACCTGCAAGATGCCACGCAGACGGGCCGGGTGTTGCTGACGCTCAATACGCCGGAGATCCGCAACGGCAGCGGCAATGTGGCCATAGGCACGGGCACGGTAGAACTGCACAACACCGGGGCGCTTACCCCCGGCGTCTATACACTGGTGGATATTGGAGCGGTGGCCAACGGCTACACATCCGTCGTCCCCACTGGAAACATTGTCGTGAAAGACAACATCGTGAGCCATCTGCATTTCGGGTTACAGACGGATTCCACGCAACGCCTGCTACAGTTAGTCGTAACAGAGCCTGAGATCAAAATTGTGGATGCACCTGCCGCCCTGGTGACGAAGGGAGCGAAGCTCACCGCGCCGCCGGTTCCCAAAGGCGCGAAGGCCGTTTATCAGTGGTATTTCACTGGCGCCGACGGCAACGCGGTTCGCATTCCCAATGCCAACAAGAGCACTTACACAGCCAAGGCCAACGGCACCGGCCTCTACACGGTCGAGGTGTCTTACACGCCAAAGGGCGCGGCGTCGCCGGTCTCTGATGCAAAGAGCTATGCGGTGGAACTTTTCTCTGCGCCGAAAATCGCGACACAAAATGGTTTTGCGATTTCTCAGTTTGGCGCGACGAACACAGGCACCGTAAACAGTATCGTCCAAGGCGAGTCGTTGACATTTACGGTGACGCTGGATCAGGCCAACTCAGGCGGGCTGGACTTTGTCTGGCTCGTGAACGGCAAGGAGCTTCCCGGCAATCGCCACAGTTATTCCGCGTATGTTCACTCAGACACGTTCACCTTGGCGAATGTCGGCGCGGATGGCAAAGCACCGAAGGTAAGTGTCCGTGTGGAGACACGGGCAAAGGATGCCAAGGGCAAGTCTCTGGCCAGTGTGACGAGCAAGGTCTTCACACCGAAGTTAGTCCTGCCGCCAAGCGCCGCAAAAATTACGACGAAAAAATTGACAGTCCGGGTCGGCAAATCGCTGACTTTGGCGGCGCAAGGAAAGGGCACCGCACAATTGATTTACACTTGGTATCATGAGGGCACCGCGGCCCCCTTGCAAAGTGGCACGAAGTCAAGCTACGTGATTCAGAACGCGACTTCCGCCGCTGCCGGTTCCTACTACGTCGTGGTGACGAATGCACAAACCGCGAGTGGCGGTTACAACGCTCCCTCAGCCCCCGTGGTGGTAACCGTGGCACCGTAAAGGGAGCAAAACCTAAGAACTAGACAATGCATCTCGTGCCGACATCCGCATCGCTGCAAGCGCCCTTGGGAGCGCGGGTCTCCGACTCGCGCCGCCAACGCCGCACCGGCACCGTCTCAGGGTTTCACGCGCTGGAGGACTATCAACTGAATCTCCCGCGCTTCGTCGTCTTTGAATTCCGCAGGAAAGCTCTGGTGGGAAAGGCAAAGTTTGAGGGCATCGCCCTCGATGCTGTAGATGCCCTGGGCATCGCCCACCGTAGCAAATCGCTGGGGCACCTTCATGACAATGCGGCTCGGCGTTTCGGCAAGCAAAGTGTAGGTGGTGGTATCCACAGCGTCACCATCAGTCACGGTGACCTGATTGCCAGCAAACGTAAAGAGAAGCGGCTTCTCTCTACTGTCGGCTTTCCAAGTGCCTTGCAGGGCTTGGGTGTCTTTTTCCAACTGAGAAGGGCAGCCAGAGGCAAAGACCAGAGTGATAGCGGCGAAGAACGAAAGAATAAATCGTTTCATGCGGGGTCTTCTAGCAGTCGTCGCCGCGTTGCCAAGGCAATTCTCGGGAACAGTGACGGCAGCGCTGTTTCCCGCCGCTCCCATTTTTAATTTTTAACTGAAAACCGATGTTTCCGCTCATCCTTCAATCACTCCTTAGGCGCCGCTGGCAATCGCTCGCGGCTCTCCTCGGCGTGACACTCGGCGCGGCAATACTCCTCGGCACCTTCCTTCTTCAACAAGGCCTCTCTCAGGGCATCGAGCGCGGACGCCGCCAACTCGGTGCCGATCTCCTCATCGTCCCCGCCAACGCCACCGTTGACCCCGATAAGGCACTCTTCGCCGGCTCACCCATCCACGCCTACATGAAGCGCTCTCTCGCCGACGACGTTCGCCGCGTTCCGGGTGTCAAGCGCGTCGAGGCCCAATTCTTCACCCACACGCTCCGCCTCTCCTGCTGCAGCGGCGATACCGAGACGCGCCTCATCGGGATTGAAGAAGGCACACTGCGCCGCCTCGCGCCGCTCTCCGTCCACTCGCGCCCTGCTCTGGAGGCCGGAGAGGTCGTCATCGGCGCACGGATCTTCCCGCAAATCGGCAAGCCCGGTGCCCTTGTGGAAATCCTCGGCAAAGTCTTCCGTGTCGCATGGCGACTCGACGCCACCGGTGCCAGTCTCGACCATTCCATCTTGCTCCCGATTGACGCCGCCCGCGCGCTCGCCGCCCAGAGCGACGCGCTCCGTCCGGTGTGGGCAGACGCCGGTCAACCTACCGGTCTCGTCTCCGCGCTCCTCGTCGAGACCACCGACCCCG
>JAITXH010000008.1 GCA_031284845.1 Puniceicoccales bacterium
AAGCGCCGACTTGGTGTCCGATGTTCCCGTGGCCAGACACACCGTCGTCCGCGTGCGTCCTGGAATCTTTTTCAACCTTGATGATGTGCGTGAATACGTGAAGCGGCACCAAGGTTTAAAAATGAATATCTACGTTCCCGGGGACGAACGGGTGAGATCGAAAAATGCGAATTCGGCCCGAAGAGCGCTTTTGGCCAACGAGGAACTGCTTCCGACGCAGTCGCGTCAGGTGAATGCTGTTTCCGTCGAGGATTTGCTTGGCTTTAATCCCTTCAAAAAAGACGAACCGCATTACGAGGAATCGCAGATATCGCCGAAGTGGCGCAAGTATTACCGCTTGCTTGTCGAGATGCGCGATAAATTCCAACAGGGGCTTTCATTGCATACCGAAGAAGCGTTGAAAAAATCGGGCAAAGAAGATTCCGGCGACCTTTCCGGCTACAGCCAGCACATGGCGGATGCCGGCACGGATTCCTTCGATCGCGATTTTGCGCTCAATCTGGTGTCGGGCGAGCAGGAGACACTTTTGGAGATTTCCGAAGCAATCAACCGCATGAAGCGCGGTGCCTACGGTGTCTGCGAAGTCACCGGCAAGCCAATTCCCGCTGACCGTTTGACGGCGGTGCCCTTTACACGCTATACTTTGGAAGGGCAACGCGAGCTGGAGCGGCGCAACCGCCACAAGCATCGCCGCGGCGATAGCGGGAATCCGCTCACGGAGCTTGGCGACGGTGTGACGTTTGGCGTGGCAGAGGAAACGGAGGAAGCGTAACGTGTGTGTCTTGACCCGTATATTTCATGGGAAACTGAGAATGAGGTCGAGTTGGCCGAATCTCCGTGAGATATGCAGGCCGGAGGCGAGGAGAGGTTTCTTTCCTTGTTTGATTGAATGTTCAAAAAAAACCGAGCGGTGAGTTCAGACAATGAGACGACATCCGGGGAACCTCCTATTGGGTCCGGAGACACGGGGGTGGCCTCGTGCTTTCGGGCGGCGCGTTACTGGCTCTTTTGGTTGCTTTTCGTTGCGACGTTCGCGCTGGATCAGGCCAGCAAACAAATTATCTGGCGCACGCTTCCATCCGGCTACGATGCCCCGCCGGTTCCCCTTATTCCCGGGGTTTTCAATCTCGTGCATGTCCATAACCGCGGCGCGGCGTTCAGCCTTTTCAGTGGTTATGGATGGTTGTTGGTTGTGCTGGCGCTTGGTGCGCTTGTGGCGACTTTTATTTGGCGCCGCAATTTAGAGCTTGAGCGCAGGGCGGTTCAGTTTGCCTTTGGCATGCTCACGGGAGGCATTGTCGGCAATGTTGCGGACAGATTGCTCTACGGGTATGTGGTGGACTTTCTGGATGTGATTTTGCCGGGTTACGGGCATTGGCCTGCATTCAATATTGCCGATGCTGGCATTTGCATTGGCGTTCTTTTGTATTTGGTTGTCTCCTTCCGTCACCCGGTCGTGCCAAAAGAAAGTGCAGAGTGAGAGCTGCACAGAGACCTGTTCCCTGAATGGAAAGAGGAGAAGATAAGGGGACCGTTTGAGCGGGGGGTGCCTCCAGAATCGCGGCTATGCACACCGCAACTCCTGTAGCACCGTTTCGAAACAAATTCGCCGCGTTTCTACTGAAATAGGCGAGGGGCTAGAAACGCTGACGGAAACCGATGTTGATGCCCCACGGTTTTTGATAGCGTTTGCCGAAACTTGCTTCGTAATCCAAGTGGAATTGCCGGGAAGCACTCGGCTGCCAAATCACACCGGCACCTACGACCGCGCGTGTGCCATCGGTATCGGGGGTTATCCGCTCATTGGCCATGCGCACGCTGCCGCCGTCACTGAATTGCTGTTCGACGCCGATGCTCAAATAAGGCTGCAACAAGCCCATTCTTCCTGTTTCGAACACCTGCCCGAGGCGCACTGCGGCGGCAAAACGGTAGATATCGCTATCCCCGGCGTTTACCCGCATACGGGCCTTCGTGGTGTAGCTTTCAGAGAAAATATGCGCGTAGGCAAATTGCACGTCCGGCTCCAAAAACATCCCGCCGGACAAATCAATGCGGCGTCCAAATTCGAAAGAAGCGCCAAAGCCGTAGTTGTCAAATTTGCCGTGGTCGTTCAGCGCGTCGTAGTCCGAGCGGAAATATTGCCCTTTGATTACGCCATCGGCATACCAGCCGTTTTTGTTTATCCATGTCGCGTAAGCACCGAAAGAAAGGGCGTCTGTATCGCCGCGGCTGCCGTATCCATCATGAAAATTCCGGCGGGCATAGAGATATCCGGTGAAAACGCCAAGGTAGCCCTGATTATCGGTGTCGAGAGAGAAGGCATGGTCGAAACCCACATCTGCGCCGGTTTGATATTCATGGAAATCGCTTACGTTGCGTTCACGGAGTTTGGCTTTTGTTTTTTGTCCGAAACCGCGCACCCAAAATGCCGTGTCGGCGTCAAACGGCGGCAGCCCTTTGCCGGAGGGAAGGCGTAAATCGCCGAGGCGCTTTGTGAGGCTGTCGAGCTGGCTGAACCAGGCGATGGATATGGCACCGGATGTGTTTATCGCTGCCTGGGCCGTCGGGCTGAATGTCTCTTCCACTGCCCGGAGGACGTAGCCGCTTTTTGAATCGTCCCACGTCAGGACAAAGTCGTAAGGCCCGACGTTGCGCAAGGTGCCGGATACGGATTCTCCTCCATGGGAGCCCACCGCGATATAGGGGAAATTGCCACTGGTGCGCGTCACGGCGTTTACATCGAAATTGTCCGCCAGACCGAGTTCGACCATGTGCCGCCCGGTGATGGCTCCGGCGACGATGATGCGGTCGGAGCCGGCGAGATCGAGTAGATTGATGTTCAGCTTTATGCGCCCGAAATTTCCGGTGTCGGCATTGAGGCTCGCGATGCGCAACTCCTGGCCTGCGCTCAGGAAGTCTATGTAGCCGCCGGTGTTGTCGAATCTGCCCCAACTGGCGTTGCCGCCGAGGTGGATGGTGCCGCCGCGATTGGTCACCGAGCCGGTCACATCGCGCAAGGTGGCTACGGCGCTGGTGCCGCTGTTTGTGAAGTCGCCGGTGAGTGTGCCGGTGGCGGTAAAACGGTTGCTGTTTGTCACCGTGCCGGTGACGGTGTTTGCCGTAAATGTCCCGCTGTTGCGGATCTTGTCTCCGACGACGTTTGTCGCCGTGAAGTCGCCGCTGTTTTCGACATCGCCGAAGAAACTGGTGGCATTGAATTTGCCCGTGTTTATGATGCGGTCAGTATGCCATTCCCCGGATCCGCGCACGGTGCCTTCGTTAGTCACAATCGAGACGTTTACCAGTCCGTTTGCGTAGCCGCCTTCTTCGACCAGAAGTTCTGCAGCAGAATACTCCGTCCCGGCTTCGAAGTTCAAAGCCACCACGGTTTGCACGCGCCCGGGCAGGGTTGCTTTCGCTCCGTTGATAAGAGTAAGCCCGGCCTTTGAGCCGAAGGCATTGTCGGTCAAAATAGAAATCTCGACGTTATCAATTGTCGTGTCGCCGCGATAATCATTGTTGGTATTTTCGATGAAAACGGCCTGTCCCGGTCTGCCCGTGAAAACGAACTCACCATTGCCGGTCAGCTTTGAGTTTAGGCGTGCTTCAGACGGAACTGCGGAGGCGTCCAGTGTGACTGTCTCACTGTTTTCGGCGGTAACTGGCACCTGATCGTCTTCGGGCCAAAAAGAGGGCGCTGCAGAAAGACAGGTGAATCCAGGAGCGAGAGCGGCAGCGAGAGCAGCGGCTTTGAGCATCATTTTCGGGCGGGATGTGTGTGGGTAATTCATGATTGGAATGAAAAAATTACTGTGTGAGCCGCCAATGCTGACAAAACGGGAGGAGGCAGGAAACTAAAAAAGCGTAGCTTGTTCAAATTTTTCAGCAGAGGAAGAAATCGCTGTGCATAAAAAAGGCGGGCACGCTTTCGCGAACCCGCCCGTTTTCAGATAGCTTGAATGTCAAGCTGGGGTTAACCTGTCTGTCTCACGAGAATTTGTTCGGGCTTTTGCATCGTGAAACATACAGGAGAAACGATGCTCAGCTTGCGGTGAGCGCGGTTACTTCGAGGCGGGCTTTTTCGGCCAGCGCGGTCGAGATGTAACGCTCGCCGGTATCGTTGGCGACAGTCACGATGCGCTTGCCGGCGAACTCAGGGCGCTTGGCGAGCTGGAGCGCGGCCCAGATGTTGGCACCGCTGGAGATACCGATGAGAAGCCCTTCTTTTGCCGCAGCTTCTTGAGCCGTGGCGATGGCATTCTCACTCGATACGAGCAGCACTTCATCGAGGATGGAGGTGTTCAAGTTTTTCGGGATGAAACCGGCTCCGATGCCTTGTATCTTGTGCGGGCCGGGTTTGCCGCCGGAGATGACGGGGCTGGTTTCCGGTTCGACTGCAAATGCCTTGAAGGCGGGATTGCGGCTCTTGACCACTTCGCTCACGCCGGAGAGCGTGCCGCCCGTGCCGACACCTGCCACGAAGGCGTCAATCTTGCCCTGTGTGTCGTTCCAGATTTCTTCGGCGGTGGTGCGGCGGTGAATGTCCGGGTTGGCCGGATTTTCAAATTGCTGCGGGATGAATGCGCCGCTGATTTCTTTGGCGATTTCTTCCGCACGAGCAATGGCACCGGGCATGCCTTTGGTGCCGGGAGTGAGCACGATTTCCGCGCCGAGCAGACGCAGGAGCACGCGGCGCTCCAGAGACATCGTCTCGGGCATGGTCAGAATGCAACGGTAACCGCGGGCAGCGGCGACAAAGGCGAGGGCGATCCCGGTATTGCCGGAGGTCGGCTCGACGATGGTGCTGCCGGGCTTGATTTTGCCGTCGCGCTCGGCGGCGTCTATGAGCGCGCGCCCGATGCGGTCTTTCACGCTGTGGAGCGGATTGAAGAACTCTGCCTTGACGTAGATTTCGGCGGCGAGGCCTTCCGCGAGGCGGTTCAGTTTAATGAGCGGCGTGCGCCCGATTGCTTCGGTGATGCTGTTGTAGATTGCCATTGTGTTTTTTGTTTAGTTGTTTAGTTAAAAACCAAATTAAAGAGAATGATTTTCCACCTTTTGTCAATACAAAGAAAGAAAAAAAAATGTCCTTTGCAAAAACGGTGAATTCCGCAAGGTGCCTGTATGGACGAATCCGGGAAAAAGGAAGCTCATTTGTTGGGAGTCGGCTTGGATGCCGCTGACGGGCACAAGCGTATCACCCGTGCGGAAAAATTTTCAATCATCGGCGGTTCCGAGGAGACGCATGATCGCTTGACAGAGACGCTGATCAAGACGGTCGAGGATTTGAAGCGCGAGGGTATCTCTCTGGAAGAGACCCCGCCTGAGAAATTGGCGGAACTGATTCACAAGAACCGCCCGGAGTGAGCGCTCCGGTGATTTCCGGGGGGCAATGTTTTTTTAAGATTCGTTGTTTTTTCGCTTTTCCACGGGCACCAAAGTGGTAAGGTGTGAGTCTTTATCAACCATCGTCTCCAACTTTTAAATACGTCTTCTCGTTTATGGACAACACGCCTGCACCCAAGCCCCCGTCAATCACACCCAGTGCGCCTTTGGCACCCAAACTGAGTGTCTCTCGCCCGCTGGTCTCGCCCGCTGGCTCTTCGGCTTTGCCCCCGGTGCCTCCAACACCCGCTGTGCCGGCACCGCCCACCGGAGCCGGAATATCTGCGTTGCCGCCACCGCCGCCTGGTGGTGCGCCGCGTGCGCCATATGCGCGCCCGCCCGGTGCTGCTGTTGCCGCTGCCTCGACCCCCAGATTGGGTGCTGTCGAACAGAACTTCGGCGAGGACGAGGATACCAAAGAAAAGGTGCCCTTCGTGATTTTGGATTTTCTGGCGCTTGCAGCTTCTGTCGCGTTTGCCATTCTTTTGTGGAATTACCACGCGACCTTGCTTGCCAGCCCTTGGTTTACTCTCTGAGACTTTTTCCGTCATGGCTTCCGATCGAATACTGCATATCAACGAGGCGTCGTATGACGCATTCATCCAATCCGCTGCCGCGTCCATCGCGGTGGTGGATTTCTGGGCACCTTGGTGCGGTCCGTGTAAGGCGATAGGCCCTGTGCTGGACCAGATCGCAGATGAGTTGGGCGATGCGGTGAAAATCGCCAAAGTGAATGTGGACGATAATCGTGAACTTGCGCAGAAACTCGAGGTGCAGAGCATTCCGACCCTCCTTTTTTTCAAAGACGGCGCGGTCGTGAACCGGATCGTCGGCAGTCGTTCCAAGGCCGATTACATCGCGGCAATTCAAAAAGTGCAGGGCTGAAAAGGGCAGGGTGCGCGTTGCCGTTTCCCGGTAGAGGAAGCGGAGCACGTTAAAGGTTTTTTATGGTGGACTTGCTGCAAGATGGTTCCCTTGCTGCGTGGCTCCAGCCGGAATAACTTTTGCCATGAAGACTGCCGTCCATTCCTTGATTACGCCTGCATCACCGCTGCGAATGGTCTGTGGCCACACCATCCGGCGATATGCTTTTCTCGCGGCGTTCACCGTGTTCGCGTTTTTGTTCGCCGCCGTGCCGCTCATTCAGGCTGCCGATGCGCCATCGCTCAAAATCACCGCTGTGGCCGCTGCTGGCACGCACAGTCTATTCGTCACGGAAGACGGCAGGCTTTGGGCTATGGGCTGGAACGAATACGGGCAACTCGGCGATGGGATTCGCAATGCACGGCACACGCCTGTGCCAATATCCGTGCCCCGGTGAGGGCAGTGCCGCTACCGGGAGTTCCGGTAGCGCACAGACACCCTAGCGCTCGCGCCCGCAGGGAGGGGCGCGAAGCGCTGATGTGCCTTACTTCAACTCTTCGTCAAAGCAGACGGCGACTTTGCCGCATTTGCCGCTGGCCATGAGCGCGTAGGCATCGGCAGCTTTATCAAGCGGGAAACGGTGCGTGATGAGAATCTCGGGATGCAGGTTCCAGTGAACGAGGCGTTCCACCAGTTCTTCCATCTTCCAAGTGGATGTGACCCACGAGCCGACGAGTGTCTTTTGGTCGTGGAGCATGTCGGGCGAGGGGTTGAGCGCCATTGTGCCGCCTTCGCCGAGCATGACCATCTTACCCCACTTGCGCGTGGCGCGGATGGCGGTGTTGCGGGCAGAGGCGTTCGCGGAGCATTCCACGGTGCGCTCGGTGCCGTTGCCGCCAGTGAGGGCGCGCACTTGTTCGACGTTGTCTGGCGCCGTTTTCAAAACGTGGTCGAAGAGCGGTTTGCCGTCGAGACGGAGGTCTTTGGCGATTTGGATGCGCTCGTCGAGAAATTCGATGCCGATGATTTGGCGTGCGCCGAGTTTGCGGCTGAGCGCGGCGGCGGCGAGGCCGACAGGGCCAAGACCGGTGACAAGAACGGCGTCGTTGCCGCTGATGCCGATTTTTTCGAGGCCTTCATAAACGGTGCCGAAACCGCAGGCCTCCTGAGCGCCGTCGGCGTAGGTGAGGGAATCGGGGAGCGCGATGAGGTCTTTTTCTTCAGCGAGGAGGTATTCGGCCATGCCGCCATCGCGTTGCCAACCATAGGCGCGGCGGTATTTTTCGCTTGTACAGGAAATCATGTAGCCGCGACGACAGTCATTACAAACACCGCAACCGGAGATGTGATAGACGATGACGCGGTCATTTTCCTTGAAGCGACGGCAACCGGGGCCGGCTTTGATGATCTGGCCGCAGGGTTCATGTCCGGCGATCATGCCGTTTTGGTAACCTTCGGGGCCTTTGCCGAGGTGCTCGTGGTAAATGCAGCGGATGTCGGAGCCGCAGATTGTAGAGGCTTTCATGCGAAGGAGGACTTCGCCGTGGCCGGGTGTCGGAACCGGGCGCGTTTCGAGCCGGGCGGAGTGGTCGCCGGGTAGAACTGCGCAAAGCATTTTTTCGGGAATGGTGGTTTGAGCCATAAATGGAAAGGGCGTGGCTTGTTGCTCCGTTTTGCCGGAAAGGCGATATAAAAAGTGCACGTCGTCTTCCGAGGGTAACAAGGAAAAAAGGGGAAATCAGAGCACGTAAAATTTGATGAGCAGGTAGGCGAATGGAGCCGTCAACACTAGCGAATCAATCAGGTCGAAGGCACCTCCGATGCCTGGGATGGTCCTGCCGGAATCCTTCACTCCGGCGCGCCGTTTGAAGACGGATTCCACGAGGTCGGAGGGTATGCTGAGCACAGCGAGCGGAATGGCGACCAACGCGGCCCGGCCCGGAGTAAGGCCGGTGACCGTCCAGCCGAGTTGCACCGCCCAATGGCCGAGTATCCATGCCGTGCCTGCGGCGACAGCGATGGACATGAGAATGCCGCCTACGCAGCCTTCCCAAGTCTTGCCGGGGCTGATGGAGGGCGCGAGTTTATGCTTGCCGAAAAGAAGACCGCCCAGCAATGCGCCGCAATCGGCAAATTTTACAGTGGCTGTGAACCAGAGCACGAGGAACAGTCCCGACAGGTCACCTTTGTTGAAGGCCCAGAACTCGGTGGCGAGGGAGGCAAGCGGCATCATGCCACACGGGATGTAGAGCCAGGAAATCGCCGTAGGCGAACAACCAAACAGGGCGATGAGCTTTGCGGGATCGCGCAACAGCAAAAATGCGATTACGGCGATGACCATGCCGGGAAGCACGGCAGCTAGATTTATGAAATGATGCGGATTTTGCGGCGGCTCTTTGAGCAGGATGATCCAGCACAATCCTACGATGGAGGACATCCCGAGCACGACGCCGAATTCGCGTCGCGGGTTGGTGCCGCAGCGTGACAAGAGCGTGCCAAGCTCCCAGTGCGCGGCGCTGGAGACGAGAAGGAGCAGCGCGAGACCTCCCCAGATTTTGCCGAAGTAGAGCACAAGCCCCAAGGAGAGCCAAAGAGTGACGGTGGAGAATATGCGGGCTGTCATGGAGTGAATGTTTAGGGGAATGCGGATGAAGCAGATGCGGACAATGCCGGGAAGACAAGAAAGGAAGGCGTTTTTATTTTTCGCGGAGTTGTTCGCCTGTTTTGCCGAAACGGCGTTCACGGTTGGCAAAGGCACGCACGGCGTCTGCGAGGCAGGCTCCGTCAAAATCGGGCCAGAGCACGGGGCTGAAATACATCTCGGCATAGGCGGACTGAAGCAGCAAAAAGTTACTCAAGCGCGTCTCCCCGGAGGTGCGGATGATGAGGTCGGGATCGGGCATGTCCCGCGTGTAGAGATAGCGGCTGAACGACTCCCAGCCCAGCGTATCCGGCGAAGCACGCCCGGCTTGCACTTCGCGGGCGTAGGCGCGCACGGCATCCAGCACCTCAGTCCGCGCACCGTAGTTGATGGCGAGCACCAGCGTGGGGCCGGGGAAATCCGCTGTCGTGGCGACAGCTTTCTCCAATGGCGCGCGTGCGTGTTCGGGCAGCGCCGCGAGATTGCCGATGACGCGCAACCGGATGTGTTTCTCGACAAGCTCCGCAGCATATTGCCCGAGGAAAGATTCCAGCAAGTGCATGAGCGCGTCCACTTCTGCCGCAGGGCGCTGCCAGTTCTCGACGGAAAAGGCGTAAAGCGTCAGATACTCAATGCCGAGCTTGTTGGCGGCATCAACGATACGCAGGACATTTTCCACTCCCTTGCGGTGACCGTCCACGCGGGGAAGGTTCCTCTGACGCGCCCAGCGCCCATTGCCATCCATGATGATGGCCACATGCCGTGGGGTGTTGCCGCTGGAGAGGTCGTCGGACACCGTGTTAGAAGTAATAGGGCTTGTTGATCACCCAACTGTCGCTGATGAGGTCGTGCAAAGCCCGTCGTTGCGGGTTATAGGCAATCATGATAAATCCGGCCCCCAAGGGAATAATCGAGAGGATGCCTGCAAGCGTGCGCACTATGGCTTGAGAAAACCCGATGTGGTGCCCACCGTGGTTCACGACGCTGATGCCCAGCGCCATCTTGCCGATCGTGCCACGATACCTGCGCGACCCGTTCATGAGCATGAAGTAAAGAAATGAGATCAGCACTATAGTACCGAGCAGGACGAGATGGTAGTAGCTCCGCTCGCCGGCTATTCCCTGAGGAGGAAAGAGCGGACGGAGTGAAAGTTGTAAGGCTTTGCCGACAAGTGTGAGCAACAGGGCATCAATGAGCCATGCTGCGAGACGTTTGAGTGGATGCGCGTATTGCATTCGTAAAGGGGTAAAAGCTGAGCATGCGACACGCAGCCTGTCAATCCTTACGATGGGCGGATTGTCTCTTACACTTTTTATCGAGCGTCCAACAGGTTCAGAAAGACGCCCTGCCTCAACCGCTCTTCTTTGGTTTGGTTGAATAAAGGTGACCGGATTTTCGTGAAATTATACGGGTGCCGTGCGGGGCAATCCGGACGAATGAAATAGGCTGGCCTCAGGATTTCTTTTTCCCGAAAAAATAAAGTTGCATCCAGCCCGGTATTCACCACTTTCCCCGCTCCTTTTCCACTTTCGCACACACAATATGATTAACGCTGAGACCGCCGACTTGCTTCCTTCTGAGAAGGAGCAGTCCTTTGACTATGTATCCATCGCGATTGCTTCGCCCGACACGATCCGTTCGTGGTCCAAGGGCGAGGTCAAAAACCCGGAAACGATAAATTACCGCACCTTCAAGCCCGAGCCGGGCGGTCTTTTCTGCCAGCGTATCTTCGGCCCTGTGCGCGATTACGAATGCGCCTGCGGTAAATACAAGCGCATCAAATTCAAAGGCATCATCTGCGATCGTTGCGGCGTCGAAGTCACCGTTTCCCGCGTGCGCCGCGAGCGCATGGGCCATATCGAGCTTTCCGTCCCGGTGGCGCACATCTGGTTCCTCAAGTCCATGCCCAGCCGCCTTGGGCTTCTGCTCGACATGACGGCCCGCCAACTCGAATCCGTCATCTACTACGAAAAATACCTTGTCGTTAAATCCGGTAAGACTCCGCTCGAGGCCAAGCAAATCCTTACCGAACAGGAATACCAGTTGGCCGTTTCCGAGTATGGCGACGACTCCTTTATTGCCAAAATGGGTGCCGAGGCACTCCACGACCTCCTCATGGACATGGATCTCCAGCAGGTCATCACAGAGCTTCAGGAGCAAGTGCACAACACGCGTTCCAAGCAGATTAAAAAGAAAATCGCCCGCCGCCTCAAAATTATTCAGGGCTTCATAGATTCCGGTAACAAGCCCGAATGGATGGTCTTGCAAGCGCTCCCCGTCATCCCCCCCGACCTGCGCCCCCTCGTCCCCCTCGAAGGCGGACGCTTTGCCACCTCCGACCTCAACGATCTCTACCGCCGCGTCATCAACCGCAACAACCGCCTCCGCAGCCTCCTCCAGCTCAAGACGCCCGACGTTATCATCAATAACGAAAAGCGCATGTTGCAGGAAGCCGTGGACGCACTCTTTGACAACGGACGCCACGGACGCCCCGTCACCGGTGCCGGTAACCGCCCCCTCAAGTCCCTTTCCGACATGCTCAAGGGCAAGCAGGGCCGCTTCCGCCAAAATCTCCTCGGCAAGCGCGTGGACTACTCCGGACGCTCTGTCATCGTCATCGGCCCCGAGCTTAAACTCCACCAGTGCGGCCTCCCCAAAAAGATGGCCCTCGTCCTCTTTGAACCTTTCATCATCCGCCGCCTCAAGGAACTCGGCTTCATCCACACCGTCCGTGGCGCTCGCAAGATGATTGAGAAAAAGTCCCCCGAAGTGTGGGATATCCTCGAAGAGGTCACCAAAGGCCATCCCGTCCTTCTCAACCGTGCACCGACCCTTCACCGCCTCTCCATTCAGGCGTTTGAACCCGTGCTCATTGAAGGAGACGCCATCCGCCTCCACCCGCTCACTTGCACGGCTTACAACGCCGACTTCGACGGCGACCAAATGGCTGTCCACGTCCCCCTCTCCAGCGAAGCCATTATGGAGTGCAAGCTCCTCATGCTTGCCACGAACAACATCTTCTCCCCCTCAAGCGGCAAACCGATTTTGACTCCCTCGCAGGACATCGTTCTCGGTGCTTACTATCTCACCTACGAGCCGACGGTCAAACCCGCCAAAGATGTCCGCGTCCCGATAATCACCAACATCTACGAAGCCCAGTTCGCCGAGCTTGAAGGCGCACTTCACTACCACGATTGGGTGGATTTTGTGAACCCCGACTACGGCAAAAAAACCGTTTACGGCAAACCCGATCCCAAGCTCATCCGCACCACCATCGGGCGCATCATCTTCAACACCATTTGGCCCAGCGATATTGACGAAGAAGCTAAAAAACGCTCCGGCTACAGCGGCATGGGCTTTGCCAACTTTTCCGTCAAAAAATCCCAAATCGGCGACCTCATTCTTAATACCTACAAGCTCGTCGGCAAAGAAGGTGCCATCCCCGTCCTCGACGCGCTCAAGGAAATGGGCTTCAAAGTCGCGACCCACGCTGGTATTTCCATCGGTATCGGCGACATGATTTTCCCCACCGGCAAAAACGATATCATCAAAAAATCGCGTGCCAAAGTGGACGAAGTCGAAGGCCAATACAAAAAAGGCATTATCACCACCGGCGAACGTTACAACAAAGTCGTGGACTTGTGGACCAGCGCCACCGACGAAATCGCCCGATCCGTTTTCAAAACTCTGGAAAACTCCGCCAAACGCCCCGATAAAAAAGCAGACGATCCCCGTAACCCGGGCCGCTGGATTATCAATCCAGTTTACGTCATGATGGACTCCGGTGCCCGTGGTAATAAGCAGCAGGTCCGCCAGCTTTGCGGCGCTCGCGGCCTCATGGCCAAGCCCAATGGAGAAATCATCGAACGCCCCATTCTCTCCTCCTTCCGCGACGGACTCTCCGTTCTCGAATACTTTATCTCCACACACGGTGCCCGCAAAGGTCTCGCAGACACCGCCCTCAAGACCGCCGACGCCGGCTACATGACGCGTAAGCTTTGTGACGTTGCCATGGACGTCATCGTCACCGAAGTGGACGATAACAACCGCGACGGCATCTGGAAAAGCGCTCTTTACGAAGGCGACGACGAAATCGTCAAACTCTCCGAGCGCACCTTTGGCCGTTGCGCCAGTGAGGATATCCGCAACCCGCTCAGTCCCGACGAACTCATCGTCAAAGCTGGCGAAATGATTTCCGAAGAGACCGCCGCCAAGATTGACACAGTCGGCATCGAGCGCGTCAAAGTCATGTCCCCCCTCACTCACATGAAGGTGAACAGCATTCCCGCGCGTGCCTACGGCCTCGATCCCTCCACCGGCAAGCTCGTCGAACGCGGCACCGCCATCGGCATCATCGCAGCCCAATCCATCGGCGAGCCAGGCACCCAGCTCACCATGCGTACCTTCCACATCGGCGGCGTCGCCAATCAGGTTTTGCGCAACCCCGAGATCCGCGTCCGCAACAACGGCCTCGTCGAATTTCAGGGCATCCGCTATGTCGAAATCGGAGACAACGTCATCATCGTCCTCAATAAAAACGGCACCATTTTCCTCCGTGACCCCGCCGACCGCGAAAATGTTCTCGAAGAACACAGCATCGTTATCGGCTCCATCCTCTCGGTCAAAGATGGCGGACAAATCAAAAAAGGCGACATCCTCGCCCGCTGGGACCCGCACAACGTCCCCATTCTTTCCGAAAAAGCCGGCTCCGTCGCCTTCCGCGACATGATTCCCGGCGTCACAGTCAAGCGCGAGTTTGACGAATCGTCCGGACGCGTCGCTACCGTCGTCATTGAGCACAAAGAAGACCTCAATCCCACCGTCCAAATCGTGGACAACGGCAAAGTCATCGCAGAGCACTTTGTCCCTGTCGGCGCTCAGGTTTCAGTGAGTGAAGGCGACAAGATCAATCCCGGTGCCCTTCTTGCCAAGACCCCCCGGCAGGCGTCGAAGACGCAGGACATCACCGGAGGTCTCCCCCGCATCGCCGAGCTTTTTGAAGCGCGTCGCCCCAAGGAAGCTGCCGAAATGGCCAAAATCGAAGGTATAGTCTCCTTTGAAGGCACGGTCCGCAGCAAAAAGAAACTCGTTGTCACAGCCGACGACGGACATCAGGAAGAACATCTCATCCCGCACGGCAAGCATATCTCCGTCCATGCTGGAGACCATGTCCGCAAGGGCCAGCTTCTCACCGACGGTGCGCCGGATCCGCATGAAATTTTGGAAATCCAAGGAGCCACCGCGCTTCAAGATTATCTCATCACCGAGATCCAGAAAGTCTATCGCCTCCAAGGTGTCACCATTAACGACAAGCACATCGAGATCATCATTGCCCGCATGTTGCGCAAAGTCCGCATTACCGACCCCGGAGACACCGAGCACTTCTGGGGCGAGCAAGTGGACAAGCATGCTCTTGTCCAAAAGAACAAGCGCATTGAGGATTCCGGCGGCAAGGGTGCTGAATTTGAGCCTATCCTGCTTGGCATTACCAAGGCCTCGTTGGAAACGGAATCCTTCATCAGTGCAGCCTCCTTCCAAGAGACCACGCGCGTCTTGACAGATGCCTCCACGCTTGCCCGCCGCGATGCCTTAAATGGCTTCAAGGAAAATGTCATCATGGGTCACCTTATCCCAGCCGGCACCGGGCTTCCCGCCTATCGTCGTCTGAAGATCAGCACCCTTGGTGCATAGTATCGCATTAGAAGTTGCCGGTATGAATTAGGGATAAGAGGGCGCGTGAAGCGCCCTCTTTTCGTTTCGATTGAGGGAGGGGAGCTACGCCCTCGTCCATGTATTCCAGCGTTGGCACAAATTTCGCCTGCCTGCCGTGAGCGCGGCGTAAAATCTAAGAAAGCAAAAAAGCAAAAAACACTTAAAATGCTCAAAGAAGTAGTTTAAAAGAGCAAGATCACAAAAATGGACTTAAAAGAAATCACAAAGAGAACACCCTATGTAAAGGGGGTATTTGGACTCCCGGAGAGAGGAGATTTTTCAATTGAATCAACTTCTTTTGAGAAGATATTCGTTTCATTCGAGGATAAGATGTCTCTCTTACTTACCGCCAATTGCGATACTGATGAATTTATTATCAATGGAGAGCATTTCACCCCGGACGGAATGATCGATTTATTGTCTTTATATCCAGCGCTTTCAGATATTAAAGAAAGTGTGCTCCTATGGACATGGGAAATGAACAATCATCAAGGATATTTTGATGCTATCCAATTTGAATTTTGGAATAAAACATTAAAAAAAGAACTAATTCTTCAATTAAAGATAACAGCTTCTTCGATATATATGTATAACGTAGTTGAGTTAAAACAAAACCGAAATATTTATGCTAAATAAACGCTAGCACCTAATCCATAAAAAACAGAACTGACAATTTACACTATTTTCATACTATGAAAGAAGTAACAGAATTTGGAGTAATAAGAATTCGCCAAAAAGCTTTTTACCGAGAATGAAGGAAAGCATCTTGGTTCGGTTCGAAAAATTGTGTTTCCTTCAAACATTGATTCTTGATGTAAAGCGTATCCCCAAGGGGAAGGATTTCGCCGAAACGATCGCAGGAGAAATCGTTGTCTCACGTCGTGTCGCTGAGCTTTTTGAGTGACATGAGATTTTCGGCGTTGCCTTGAATCCAGTGAAGATGAGTGCATCTTCGAGCATTGAATCCAAAGATTGGTTCTAATTGAACGTATTATCTGCAGATGCGGAAATCATTGCTCCAACGCGTGTCGCATTAATCCCTTCGATGAGGATATACCGGGAGAATGTCGTTGTCCTCGTGGAGACTTACTTGGTCTTAATCTACTCTCCGAAGTGACGGTTCGCGCTGTAACTCGAGGGGATAGCGATTTTGTTTCCTCTAGCAAATTTATCGGCGTCAGACGTGGATTGTTGCGGCTTCAACGTATCATTTTTATCTCGCCTAAAGTTTATAAGCTGATCGAATCGGAGAAGCTTAAGAGTGGTGTAACTGAAATTGCACATCTCACATACTTAACAGATAATGCGTTAGAACTCCTCAGGTAAGCACTACAAAATGCCACGCCATGCTCTCCAACTCATTCTATTCCTCGCGCTGTTTTTGGGCGCGAGATCGGAGAACCGTCCCCTGTCCAGTTCGCAAAATTTGTTCCTGATGCCAGAGATTGGATTTCAAAGTGATGAAAATTTTAATCGTGAAAATAAATAAAATATGCATTATTTTATTTATTTATTTGTTTTTTTATATTGTTTATATCGTAGTTATGTCAATCTACGGAAATAAGAAATGGAAAAAAGAAGTTAAGAGGCGAGAAAATTTCACGAAAGAAACTTTTATAATGAGTCTTAAAAAAGAATACCCTCTGAACGTAGTCAACATGGTATTTGATTATTTGTATAAAATGGTGAGATTTGTTCCGATTGGGAATGATGATTTGCAAAAAGATTTATTCTTAGATGCAGAAGAATTTGATTTTTTCATCGAAGACAAAATAATTTCATTTGGCGTTAGAACCAAAAAAGAGTATGAGACACTAAAATGTTTTTCGGTTTCCCCGTTAAAAATCGCAGAAGACTATGTGAATTTTCTCGATTTAGCGATTAAAGAGACGAACTCTATACGCGAACGACAGGATCTAAAAACTTGTGTGGAAAAATAAATGCTTGAAATTGATTCTTTCTTTCCATTTTTCACATTACTTTTTCACTACCCATCTTCTACTAATCTATATTTTCAATGTCACACGAATCAAGCAATAGCATTGATAGTTCAAAATGATTGACTTATTGTCCACCAAGAAGCATCTTCTATCAAATGAAAACTAAAAAACAAATATTCATCCTAACATTCTTACTTTTATTCATCAACAGCTTAAGTGCAATGGAGGGTGAACTACTTCCTTTGGTTATAGAGACAGAAAAAGATGTATCAGTTCTCGTTAAATACGATTTTCTCAAAAGCTCGGAATCATTTTTAAAATTTTACGACAATCCTAATCTTTTTATTTCAGAAGCAAAAGAATTATTATTGACAGAAAAAAATGTTACGATTGATCAAAAAGTAATAATAGTCATGGGAATGCAAAAATTAGAGAAAAAAGAATATTTTTTCTTATTAAGAGAAATGATAAATGGATACGAAAAGGGTCGAATTCAAGAAAAAGTTTTAAAACTCATGATGCTTCCTCCTTCAGAGTGGAATATGTTAATTTATAAAAATTACGATGACAAAGAAGAAGTTGAATTATTTAATATTATAAAAAATAACAGATCAATATCAGAAGAATTTAGAGAATCAATTGATGATGTGTTAAGTGGAGACGAGTTATTTAAACTTAGGAAAATACATATTTTCAAATGGTTAGAAAAAAATTTATTTACATATTTTATTATCATTGCCGTTTCTTTGTGTATTTTCTTATATTTAAGCATCTATTTTTCATTAAAAAAGAAGAATGAAAAAGACAATAAGGTGAAAGATTCTTCTCCTAAGACCAATCCATAGTGTTAATACGACAGCTATTCTGTCAGTAGATACTATTTGAAAAAACACTGAACCGCTATTTTGTTAAAACCAATATCTGTGATACCATTAAAAGTAAAAACCTTTCTTAGAAGAGGCATTTTAGCCGCGAATACGCTAATGGCGCGAATGAGATACAAGTAATTGAAATTCAAAAATCTGGAACGCAGTGACTCTTATTCGCGACATCTGCGTATCCGCGGCTAAAATCTTTTATTTTCAAATTTTCACTTGATACATTAGGAGTAATTAAGGGCTATTTTGTAAAAAGCCGAAACTGAATATTTTTAAAAATAGGAATGAAAAAAGCACTGATATATTATGCTATTGGAAGCGTTGTTTTTATGTTTCTAAATTCTATCTCCTTATTTATGCCAGAAGCATATCTCTCTATCGGATTGGCCTATTTAGGTATAACAAGTATTAGCTGGATAATGATTTATTTCAAAATTTTTGTGAATTCTCCTAAAATTCATTTCACATTTCCATTTTTTGCATTACTTTTTTCACTACCCATCTTGAGATCATTCTCACACGAAAGCTGGCGCAAATGGAATGGGCTTCGCGAGGAGGCGGGAGAGGGCAGGGGCAGATGGATGGAGCGGAGGGTGCCGAATGCGCTCATCTGACTTTGGCGAGCCGGGAGATTTCAATTTTATAAATGTCTCCCTGCTCGGTGCCGATGATCACGTGGTCGTTGTCGGTGAATGCCAGGGCTTCTGCTTGCCAGC
>JAITXH010000025.1 GCA_031284845.1 Puniceicoccales bacterium
CCCACCCCGATTGGGGGCGGCAACCCCAACCCGGGGGCGGGCGGCCCCCAAGCGCGCACCCCGGGGGGGGGCCCCCCGCCGCTCCGGTTTTTGCAAGATCCTTGGGTTCTCGACGTAGCACAGGCCACAAACCTGTTCTACTTACTTGGGTGATTCGCCCCTGTTCAAACGAAGCGCTCCGACACGCGATAGACAGGTTCTAAAAGCGCCTCGGCTCCGGGGTCATCCTTGATGGTCTCTGACAAGGGATCCCATTGCAGCGTCCGGCCTGTCTGGATGGCGATGTGCCCAAGATGGCCAATGCTCGCCGCCCGATGTGCGGTCTCGACGGGAGCGACCGTCACGCGGCGGCTTTTCACACAGTCTATGAAGTTGCGGTGGTGATTTTCACTGCGATAGACATGCGACTCTTCTTGTCCGGGCACATCCAGCAAGAGATCGGGATCGGAAGCCTCCAGTTTCTCCCTATCCACAAAAATCCACCCGCGCTCGCCGTAAAACCTTACCCCGGTCGCAAACTCAGAGGAGACGGTCAAGGTCAACCCGTTGTCAAAAATGCAAGTATAGCGATACCGGTTCTCGACATCCCACGGGGGTGTAGTGGCAAAAGTGCCGGAGCCGGAAATCTTCACGGGGCCGGAGCGGTCAAGCCCCAGCGCCCATAGCGCGGCATCCACGTAGTGCCCGGCACCGTCCATCAACATGCCGCCGCCGTAGTTGAGCAGGAAGCGCCAGTTGGCGTGGGTGACGAGCGGGTTGTAATCCGTCCACTGCGCCGGGCCGACCCATGCTCCGTAGTTGAGATGTGCGGGCGGGAGGAGTGCGTCTCCCGGCCCGGCGGACATGCCTTGCTCCAAGGCGGAGGCGGCACCGCCGTGGGTGCCGACTTCCACGTTGCTTATTTTGCCAAGGCGCCCGTTGCCGACCAAGTCTGCGGCGAGGCGGAAATCAGGCTCCGAACGCTGCCAGCTCCCCGATTGCCACACGCGCCCGTGACGGCGCACGGCGTCGCAAATCAAGCGCCCTTCAGCGAGGGTATGCGCGAGCGGGATCTCGCCGTAAACGTCTATGCCGGCGCGCAGGGCGGACACCGCCATGATGGTGTGCCAGTGGTCGGGGGCGGCGAGTATCACGGCGTCCGGTTTAGCGCGGGTGAACATCTCGCGGAAATTGCGGTGGTGGCGGACGCTCTGGCTCTGGTAATGCGTGTTCACGGCCTGAACAACACGGCTCATCCTCCGGGAATCCACATCGCTCACGGCCACGACCTGCACATCGGGAAAGGGCAAAAAGGCGAGCAAGTCCTGCCATCCCCGCCCGGCACCTACAAGCCCCAGCGTGACGCGGCTGGAGGGTGCGACAGTGCCCGCCCGGCCCAGTGCCCGCGCCGGGATGAGTGCCGGGAACACGGCAGCGAGCGCCAATCCTGTTTTCTGAAGAAAACGGCGGCGGGAAACGCTGCGGGTCGTGGATACGTGGGCGGACATGGGAGAAAACCGGGCAGGTTAAAATGCGGCGAATGCGGCGCGTGCGTTGGCAAAGTCTTTTTCGTCGGGATGCGATGCGGCCTCCGTCCAGGAGTCCACCCGTGCCTGCGGTGCCTGCCCGCCCCATTTGGCTTTCACCCGTTCGATGAGCACCGGGTCAATAGCGCCCCGGCAGATAAACGAGGCCTTCACCTCGTTGCCCTTGGCGAGCAGGCGGGCGAGGACGCCGTCCAGACATTTTTTCGCATGTTCTGAAGTGGGGTCAGCCCCCAGTGTGGCGAACACGCCGAGTGCTTTGCCTTTGAGTTTTTCGATGAAAGCGAGCGCTTCTTCGTTGGCATCGCCCTTGTCCACCCAAAAGCCGATGATGATGCGCTCGAAGCCGGCGCCATCTCCGGCTTCGCTGATCGGCAGGATGGCTTTGTCGCCTTTGAGCGATGCGAATATCGCCTCGGCGACACGACGTGTGTTCCCCGTGAGGGATGAATATGCGACTAATGTTTTCACTGGGGGGATACCATTAGCGGCGCACCGCTACTTTCAACCTGAAAAGAGCGGCTGGCCTGCGGGTTTTAGGTTGAACCCATTTGTGAAAAACCGCATTCCCGGTCTTCTCTTATGAGCAAATCTCCCATCCCACCCAAAAAGGGCAATAAGCCCGTAACTCCCGAAGCACCGCCCCCCTCGACAGAGCGGGTGTCTTATAAACCGGAGGGAAAAGTCCTGCCGTTGTGGCCGGGAAAACCACCCGGAGAAACCGCGCCGGAACAAGAAGAATACACCGGCATAGTCCGCGGCTACGTCCACGGCGAACACCTCCACATTGTCAACGTCTGGAATCCTTCCATCGAGGTGTTTCCCGCGCCCGCCGACAAGAACACCGGAGCGGCGGTCATCGTGTGCCCGGGCGGATGTTATTCGTTTCTGAGCTACAATATGGAAGGCACAGAAATGGCCAAGTGGCTCAACGCCATCGGAGTCTCCTGCATCGTCTTAAAATACCGCGTGCCCAACCGCCCGAAAACGCCACGCGGGGCACTCCCGCTCAAGGATGCACAACGTGCCCTCAGCCTCGTGCGTTCCAAGGCCGCGACGTGGGGCATTGACCCGGAGCGCATCGGCATCATGGGCTTCTCCGCCGGCGCACACCTCAGCGCCACGGCCTCAACCGCACCCAGGCGCACCTACAAGGCCGTGGACGCCGCCGACAAACTCTCCTTCCGCCCGAACTTCGCGATATTGCTCTACCCGGCATACCTCTTCGAGACGGATCCTGAGAAGGGGCCGGAATTGTTCGTGAATGCAAAAACCCCGCCGGCGATTATCGTGCAAGCTGCGGACGACCCTTATCCAAGCGAGAGCAGCCTCGTGTATTACAACGCCCTGCGCAAGGCGGGCGTGCCCGTGGAGCTTCACCTGTATTCCAAAGGCGGGCACGGCTACGGCCTGCGCAAGACAGGCTACCCAAGCCAGACATGGCCGAAGAACGTGGCCGAATGGCTCAAGGCCAACGGCTGGTTGAAGAAGTAAGTCTGAAACCGGCAATTGAGTCAGGGCGGCTTTCAGGTATAACGCCCTCCCTCTATCCGCCTCCGGTGCCCCCGCGCCGGGGGCGTTTTCCTTTTGCATTTTTGCGTCCGTGCAACATCACTGCGAGCCATGGCTTCAGACTACAGTTCCCTCCGCGAGGAATGCCTCGCGGCCAATCTCGCCCTCCCCCAAACGGGCCTTGTTGACCTCACCTTCGGCAACGTCTCCGTGGCTGATCCGGCACACCGCGTATTCGCTATAAAGCCCAGCGGGGTCTCCTACGACAAGTTGGGTGCCGGGGATATCGTCGTGCTCGATTTCGACGGCAACATTCTCTCCGGCTCCTTCCGCCCTTCCTCCGACACGCCGACGCACCGTTACCTTTACCGGCATTTCGAAGGCATCCGCGCCGTCGTCCACACGCACTCGCGCAACGCGGTCGCCTTTGCCCAAGCGGGGCTGGACATCCCGTGCCTGGGCACCACGCATTGCGATTACTTCCACGGCCCGGTCCCCGTCACACGCGCCATGACGCCTCAGGAAATCGGCGGTGAATACGAATGGGAAACCGGACAAGTGATCGTCGAGCGCTTCACCCGTGCCGGACTCAACCCCCTGGAAGTGCCCGCCGTCCTCGTGCGCAACCACGGCCCTTTTGCCTGGGGAAGCAGCGGAGCTAAGGCCGTCGAAACCGCGCTGGCGCTGGAAATCGTCGCCGACATGGCTTCAAAAACCCTCGCCCTCAATCCCCGTGCCACTCCTGCGCCACAGGCCTTGCTCGATAAGCATTTCTTCCGCAAGCACGGTGCCAACGCCTACTACGGCCAGCCAGCAGCCTAAACCCGCAGTCGGGCATCACTTCTTTCTCAAGCGCATTACGCGCTCAACGGCGTCGTCCACCTGCGCAAAGGACTCCATGCCAAGCGTCATGCAGGAGACTCCCACGTCTTGCAAAGCGTATTGGATGGATTGCTCGCGCTCCGGAGTTTTGATGCGTTTGCCTTCGGCGAAAATCTTCATCGCGACCACGCCTTTGCCGTTCTTTATGGCTTTCTGTAAAAGTGCTTTCACCACATCGGGCTTATTGTCCATCATCTCGCCAAACGGATTGATCCGGGCCATGATGACATCCACCCACGGGGATTCAGCGGCTTCGACCAACGCATTCCAATTGTGGCACGACACGCCAACGGCTTTAACGCGGCCCTCTTGTTTTGCTTTGGAAAGAGCATCCATGCTTTGCTGGCGCCGCTTAGTCCAGCCGCCCTTCATCTGGCAATGCATGAGGAGAATGTCCAGATAGCTAGTGCCGATTTCCTTGAGGACGCGGTCTATCGTCTTCGGGATTTCGCCAGCTTTATTCTTACTGTCATCTTCCACCCATATTTTGGTCATCAGGGTAAGCTTTTCACGGGGAAATTCCTTGATCGCCTGTCCGACAAAGGGCTGTGAACCGTAACTGTCGCCCATATCGAAAAACTGGATACCGCGGGAGTAGGCATGGCGTGCGAGCGCAACAAATTTCTCCATACCGAGGCGCGTCTGATTGGAGGATTTATTGTAACCCACGCTTCCTGTGCCAAACGCGATGCGGGAGACCTGCAAACCGGAATCGCCGAGCCGGACGATGTCCACCGGCGTCAATGCGGGAGGGGGTGTTGCTTCGGTGCTCTTCGGCGTCGGCTTGGCTGCATCGGTCTCGGCCAGCAAAGGCGAGGCGGCGAGCGAGGCTAGGCCGGCAACGCCAGCTTGGATGAATTCACGTCTGTTGTATTTACTATTCATGGCATTGCTGATGTTCGGGGGATGTGGACGGGGTGCGAAAGGGTATTATTGACAAGGGGTAGAAAGCGATGTTCCCCCGGAGAAGGCGGG
>JAITXH010000056.1 GCA_031284845.1 Puniceicoccales bacterium
TCCCGCGGTTTTTGCCTCGGTTTGGGCCTCCCGGCACCGACCTTTATCTATCCCGAGGAGAGGGATGCCCCGACGGCCTCCCTGCCCCACGGACACGGACACCAGCACAAGCGGCGCGATGGTTCGGCGCATGGATTTTTCCCGGGCACGGCGTTATTCCCGACATGGAGAAAAGAAATCGCAACGCCTTCTCTCCTGTGAATTTCAAGCACAAGCCGATTGACGGAGTCGTCTTCGACATGGACGGGCTGCTGCTCGACACCGAACGCCTGAGCATGCGCGCATGGCAGGCCGGAGCACGCCGGCACGGATTGGCGCTTCCCGATTCGCTCTTTCTGGAAATGATCGGCCATCGCAACGCCGATTGCATGGCCATCCTGAGCTGGTATTGCGGCGGCGGTATCGCCGAAGCCGCCATCGCCGGTGATGTGCAACGCGAATACGAAGCACTGCTCGCCGCCGGTGTGCCCGTCAAGCCGGGTGCCCGCGAACTACTCACCCTGCTACGCGCCGCAGGGCTGCCCCTGGGCGTCGCCACTTCGACACATGGGGCGCTGGCACGTTCCAAGCTGGAGCGGGCCGGCCTGCTGCCATTCTTCCGCAGCGTGACAGGGGGCGATGAAGTGCCGCGGGGCAAGCCCGCGCCAGACATCTATCTGGCCGCCACACGCGCCCTGACTCTGGATCCGACCCAGTGTCTCGCTTTTGAGGATTCGTCGCCCGGAGCATTGTCCGCCGCCGCCGCCGGGCTGCGCGTCACCATTGTGCCCGATCTCAAGCCGCCGACTGCAGAAGCGCGGCGCATCGCATGTGCGGAGTGCGCATCGCTCCACGAAGCAGCCGCACTTTTCGAAAACGTGCCCTCTGCCTGATGTCCTTACTTTCCGCAGAAGAGCGGCACCGGTGCGAATGACAATACGTCAAACAAACCCCGGTCGCCGATTTTCAAACGCGGTATCACCAGCAGCGCCATGAACGAAAGCGTCATGTAGGGCGAACGCAGCCTGCAACCCGCCGCCTTCGCGCCTGCACTCAAACGCGTGAATGCCGGGCCGACCTCCTCGCACAAACCGGGATTCATCAACCCGGCGATGGGCAACGGCAACACCTGCACCTTGCCATCAAACACACCACTCAGCCCGCCACGATGCGCAATCACCGCATTGACCGCCTCGCTCAGCGCGGCATCATCCACGCCCACGGCGACGATATTATGCGAGTCGTGCGCTACACTCGACGCCAGTGCACCGGCCTTCAATCCGAAGTTTTTAATAAACCCGACAGCCACCGGCGCCTCCGGCGAGTAACGATTCACGACGGCGATCTTCAGCACGTCGCGCTCAGTATCTGCAACAAGCTGCCCATCGTGCACTGTCGGGACAAGCTCCTCAACGTCCGTGATGAGCTGCCCGTCCAAGGCGGTAATCACACGGATTTTTTCCCCGGCACCAACCACGGCAAAATCCTCCGGACGGACAGGAACGCGGGAAAACTTATTCGGGCACTCTGCAAACGGCAACGGCGCGGGCGCGGGAAGCAGGCACCTCCCGTCCGCAGCCACCTTTTGCCCCCGTATCCATGTTTCCATTACACGCCCCTCTTCCAGGCTGGACAGCACGGCGAAGTCCGCAGAATCCCCGGGCTGGAGCAATCCGGTTTCCAGCCCGTAGTGGCGCACCGGGTTGAGCGTGGCGGCACGCAGCGCATCCAGCGCCGGCACACCGGCGGCAATGGCACGCGCGACGAGCCGGTTGATGTGCCCCAGCAGGAGATCATCAGGGTGCTTGTCGTCGGAACAAAGGAAACACATCTCGGGACATTCGCGCAGCAACGGCACGAGCGCATCAAAGTTGCGCGCTGCCGACCCCTCGCGGATGGCGACAAACATTCCCCGCGCCGCACGCTGGCGCCCTTCATCCAGCGTCACGCACTCGTGGTCGGTCTCGATACCCGCAGCGATGTATTGCTCCAGTTGCCCGCCGACGACACCGGGCGCGTGCCCGTCAATGCGTTTGCCGAGCCTGCGGGCCACGGCGATGATGTCCATCATTCCCGGATCGCGGGCGATGACGCCGGGATAGTTCATCACCTCCGCCAGATACTTGACTTCCGGCAACGACAGCAAGGCTTCCACCTCCGCCGGGCCAAACTTCGCCCCTGCCGTCTCAAACGGCGTGGCAGGCACACAGGAGGGCGCGCCGAAATAAATTTTTACCGGGCTTCTTTTCGCGTCCTCCAGCATCCAGCGCACGCCGGGCACACCGAGCACATTGGCGATTTCATGCGGATCGCTCACGGTGGCCACAGTGCCGTGGATACAAGCATGGCGCCCAAAGGCCGCAGGCGAGAGCAACGAGCTTTCCACATGCACATGCGCATCCACCAGACCGGGCGTGATGATGCGGTCACGCGGAGCAGACGGCACGGAAGAGACACGGGAGATACGCCCGTTCTCGAAGGCAACTTCCCCGGGGAAAATTTTCCCCGAGACAACATCAGCGATAAGACCTTGAAGAGTCATTGCGGTGAGAGAGAGAAAAAAGAGAAATCAGGCAAGCCCCTCCCGCACAATGCCCCTTGTTTAGGACTTCAAGGATCTTAATTGGGCGTTGCCTTTGCCGCCGTGTTCGTTCCCTGCCGACAGCGTCTCCGCAGTGCGACCAGCGCCAAAGCACCCAGCGCCGCAAACAGCCCATACGTCCCAGGCTCAGGAACAGGAGTCAGCAAAATCATCCCGGGATTATTGAAATAACTCACCGCCAGAGGATAAGAAACGCCATTATAGTGAGCCATTACGATGTCTTCCTTGCCGTCAATCGTATCCAGCTTGAACTTCCCGGTGACGCTCAACGCCGAGACTATCGTGAACACATCCGTCGAAGTCGGCTCAAAATTCAAAACCACCTCCAGACGATTGTTCGCGCCATCCAAAATAAAGTCCCCGCCCGACACAATCTGACTGTAATTGTTCCGGTCGTCCAAGGTGACCAGCAGCTTCGCATTATTCGTCAAAGTAACCCCGCCAGTGACCGTCAAGGTCGCCGCCGACAAAGGCACAAAGGGCGCAGCCGGACTCGTGTAGCCGGGAGCCAAAATCGCGCTGTTGATGTTGGCAGTCGCGTCAATCAAGCCACCGCCGCCCAAAATTGCGCCGGCACTCACGCTCACCTGCGAAGTTATCAATGT
>JAITXH010000063.1 GCA_031284845.1 Puniceicoccales bacterium
AAAATCCCAGCCAACGCCCGGGCGACACGCTCCCCGTGGACTCCGTCTCCTACGACGACGCCACCGATTTCTGCCAACGCCTCAGTTGGTTGACCGGACGCATCGTGCGCCTGCCCACCGAAAAAGAATTTCGCGCCGCGCTGGGCGAAGTGGACGGCACCGAAGCCACCTTAGCCGCGCAAGTATGGTCCATCGAAAACAGCAACGACACCACGCACCCCGTCGCCACCAGCAAGCCCAACGCGCACGGTTTTCACGACCTCCTCGGCAACGTCAGCGAATGGCTGCAAGCCCCCGACGCCGCCGGCACCGCCAAAGAAATCGGCGGCAATTACCAGACCATCCGCGAAATGCTCGTCGCCGTGCCGGTCGGCGAAATCATCAAGCGCGACAAAAGCCGCCTGCGCGGTTTCCGCGTCCTCGCAGAGACCGCCGCCCCGCCATCGGTGCCGTAGAAACGCGGCGCTCCCCGCGCACCCCTGCGCCCTTTGCGCAGAAATAGCCTTTCCACAATTCCGCGGTGTGTTACCTTGCGCCGCTTTACATGAGACTGACTGATCTTAACTCCGCATCGGACATCGGTGCCAATTGCTTGTTAGCCGAAATCGGCCCATTCCGTTTCCTCATAGATGCCGGAATGCACCCCAAGAAAACTGGCTCCGACGCCCTGCCACGCCTCAACCGGCTGCCACCGCTCGACTTTGTCATCCTGACCCATTGCCACCTCGACCACCTCGGTGCCATCCCCGTCGTCCTGCGCAAACAGCCCGACGTCGAGATACTCTGTTCGCCCGCCTCCGCCATCATCGCCAAGCGCATCCTGCGCAATTCAGTCAGCGTCATGACGCGCCAGCGCGACGAAGCCGGTATCAAAGCGTATCCGCTTTTCACTTACAGCGAGCTCGACCCCGTCGAGACGGCACTGCGCCCCCTCCCGCTCCTCGCGCCGCGCACACTCCGCGCCCCCAACGGCGAAGAAATCACCATCACCCTCTACCCCGCGGGACACGTTGCCGGTGCCGTCGGCTGCCTCTTTGAATACAAGCACCGGAAAATCATTTTCACCGGCGACGTCCTCTTTCAAGATCAGGAAACCGTCCCCGCCGCCCAATTTCCCGCCGGCCAACTGGACACGCTCGTCATGGAGACCACGCACGGCGCATCGCCGCCGCAGGAAGACGTTACCCGCGCCTCCGAGACAGTCCGCCTGCTCGAGACCATCAACCAAACCATCACCCACGGCGGCTCCGTGCTCATCCCCGCATTTGCCTTCGGGCGTATGCAGGAAATCCTGACCATCCTCAACAACGCCCGCCGCACCAAAGCGCTCGCCGCCTCGCCGGTCTATTGTTCCGGCCTCGGCGTCGATCTCGCCGATTACCTCGACATGATGAGCCGCAAAGCGGGCTTCGTGAATTTCCGTCGCCAAGTCCTTCAGGAACTCAAAGTCAAACCGCTCAGCCAACGCTTCGTTGCCCCCGGGCACGACCTTCCCGAAAAAGGCATCTATGTCCTCTCCAGCGGAATGCTCGTGGAGAACACCCCCGCATGGCGCATCGCCGCCAACTTGCTCGACCACGCCCGCAACGCCCTGTGTTTTGTCGGCTATTGCGACCCGGACACGGCAGGCGGACGCCTCCTCGCGCGCAAGCGTGGCGACACCTTTTCCTTTACCGGCCTCGACCATATCGCGCACGTCAAAGCCCACATAGAGCGTTTCTATTTCAGCGGCCACGCCACGCGCGGCGAACTGCTCGCGTTTGCGCGCCAAAGCGAACCACGCGCCATTGTTTTGACGCACGGCGACCCGCCGGCGCGTGCATGGTTTGAAGAAGAACTGGCCATTGAAATCCCCTCTGCAAAAATCACCAACCCCGTCCCGGGCACGGTCTATCAGATATAACCACATCGAGAAGAAGCGAGTGGAGCGTCAATCACAGAGAGGTGGATATGTTTGTCTTCCTGCTCAAGCTCCTTCGTAATACCCCCGTTACAGTGCCCCAACTCCCTCCTTAACTAGTCAAGACCCTATCCAATTCATATTGTGAAATGACGTCGTCAGGGATAGGCAGTTTTCCAAGGTTGCCCGGTTCAACTTTGATCGCTCCAGAACCATAGCTCTTGCCCACAAGTTTCAAATTTGCCAAAGTTGCCGGATGGTTCAACGCTTTCCAAAGGTTTTCAATATAAGCTTCGTCTTCGATTAGAGGATAAACACATAAAAATCCAGTCAGAGGCAAGACGCCGGCATCATTTCGGATAAATCGCGTATTTCTCTGCCACAGATAAACAAACAACAATGGCGGAATCTTCCGTGTTTCCATTTTATACCACGGATGGCGTTGTCGAATCAGTGCTCGTTCGGGAAGGAGCATTTCTTCTCCTAATCGCAAATAATCACGAACTTGAGATGGAAATTCTGTTTGTCCGTTAACAGAAAACAAATGAACTGGACGCTGTTTTTTGTCGAGTTGCCTTAAATCCTCTTCGGAAATTGAGTCGCCTTGGACATCTTTGATTCTGCCTATTGCCCTTTTCAGAAACTCCGCAGGAATTTGAAGCTCCTGAACACGTTGTGAAGTAAGAAAGAAAAATTCGTTTGCACCTGTAGCAATACCACGCATAACCTTTGCGAAGTCAGATAAATGAAATTTTGC
>JAITXH010000112.1 GCA_031284845.1 Puniceicoccales bacterium
CTGTTCAGGAAGCGGGGATTTTACTTGTTGACAGAATCTGAGCGGAATTATTTAAGCATCTCCTCTTTTTTTACGGTGGATGTAGCTCAGTTGGTTAGAGCATTGGTTTGTGGTACCAAGGGTCGCCGGTTCAAATCCGGTCTTCCACCCCATTTTAAACCCTTCAAGGGAAACCTGTTCACTGCCCCGTGAACCATGTGCTCAGCAGCCGCAACCACAGCGGCATCGTGAACACAGCACAAAGCGAACTCCATATCGCCACGCGCAAAGCCATACGCGCATCGCCGCCGAAATGCTGTGCCACTACTATCGGAAAAATCCCCGCCGGCATCGCCGCCTGCAACGCAAGGATGGGACCAAGCGGACGCGGTAACGCCAACAACGCCGCCGCCGCAAACATACCCAACGGGATCACCCCATTGCGCAGCGCACATGCGCCCAATGACGCCCGCAAGTGAGAGCGCCACGAGAAACCGCTCATCAAGGCAGGCAGTGCCATACCCACCATTAATATCCCCAACGGAATCGCACACGCCCCGAGCATGGCAAAGGTGGCGCGCAGCCATTCCGGTATCCACACAGCGGCACCGGTCTTGTTCAGCGCGAGCGCAAAAAGGCTCCCGACCGTCATCGGGTTCAACAAGCGCGCCCACACGTCTTTGGACAGACGCCCAGTCAACACCACCCATCCCGCTGTCCAGATGCCGACTTCGATACCGGCGTTAAACAACAGCATGACAGCCACCGCATCGCTGCCCACAAGCACCTGGCACAAGGGAATCGCCACATAGCCGTAGTTGTAGATGGAAGTGCAATACGCGAAAGTCCGCCGGGCAACTGCTTCGCGCACATCAAAAAGCGGTGCCGTCAGCCAGGCAATGAGCAGCCCGGCGATTATGGATAAAAAACCCGCCGCCAGTGTAGCCCACGGCAGAGAACCGCTGTTGAGTGCGGCGTTGTGCGGCACTCTGTCCAGCACAAGGCAGGGAAAGAGCAGCCACAATACCACGCGCATCATGCCATGTTGCACCGCTGCATCAACGACGTTCCGGTGCCGCAACACATAGCCTGCGCCGATGATAGCCAGCACAGGCAGGACAGCGCCGAGAATACTTGCGGAAGAATCGCCCATATTAAAGGAGCAGCGACGATGCTATCACCCCTCCCCCGCCATTGTTTGGGATTGCAGATGGCGGGTGCGGAGCTGGAGACCCACGCTCTTCAGTTCCCCCTTCTGTAAGAGGCCGGAGGTTCAGGGCTGATGGCCACATCCACCCCGTATTCCTTGCGGTAGTCCGGGTGGTCTTTGTATTTGATGTTCCGGCGCCCGTAGTAAGAGCCGTAATACTGGCAATTTGTGTCCACCCAATTGGTGATTTTCAGCTTCTCTTCACGCGTCAATTCAAGGCCGTCGTGAAGCTTTGCCAGATTCTCTGCCCTTTTACGCTCTGCCGGATCCGCCAATTTGATGTCCGTATCCAACATCGCCACGAGAACGGAAGCGTAGGAACCGATCGAACGCGCCGGGAGATAATGGATGTTGCCGGGCTTGGGGTGATTCTCTCCGATCACCAGACCAAGCAACTTGCGGTCACGACGAGGGCTGCGCCGACGCTCGGGCACGAGCACTTCGTAAGATTCGTTGAAGAGCCGGGTCTGCGTGCCGACAAGAACCAACTTGCCAGGAGCATCCGTGCCGCTGTGACAATTTACGCAATGCTTGTCAAAAACAGGCTGCACGTCGCGTGCGTAACTGAGGGTGCGCGCCGCCGACGGGTCGCCGGGCTGGGCGTAGGGCACTTCCGCTTTGCGCTTCATGGCCAGCGGAGTGGCCTGCCCTGTGGGGCGCGGTGCCTGGGAGATGGATTCGTGGCAACCGACGCAACTGCGCACTTCGCCGGGCATGTAGTTGACGTAGGTGCGCTCGGTCTGAATGGCGCGGAACTTGGCGTCAAGCGCCTGCATGAAGATGTTGCGCCCGGCGGGAACGACGAAACGGGCGGAACCGTCCTTTTCCACGGTGACGATACCGTGCTGGATTTTGAGGCCAAGGTGTGTGTCTTTGCTAACCACGGCGTGCTGCTGGTCGTATTCGTCATCTCCGCCGTAATAGCGGCGGGCACCCCAGGGGCGGGGGACTTGCTCGAGGATGCGCAGGTATTTCACCTCGCCTTCTGCGACGCCAACCATGCCTTTATAGACATCGGTCACGATGCACTCGGCCAGATTCTGCCCGGCCAAATCGGGATTGAGCCGAGAGGGAATGACTGGCGGGACTTTGCGCGAAACGACAGGGATAGGGCGGAAGGAGGAGATATTTTTATCCGAATAAACCGGGGTCACCTCGCCGCCCTCTTTCAGCAAATACAACTGGTAGGACTTGGCGTCCGTCCAAACGGGACCGGCGGGCTTATGCGACACAAGGAATTCATCGCGTGATAAGGGAAAGCTTTCGCGGAAAAGCGGGCCGTGGCCTCTGGGATCGTGCTTCCACGAGCCTGTCGGCGAAGTGCGGAAGGCGAAGCCCGCCTCGGCCTGAACATCCACACTGGGCGTCATGTAGGTCATCGGCTCGCGGGTGCGGATGTCTTTTGTGATGTCTATGCGGACAATCGTGCCGACGCAATTTTGCGGGCAGTGCGGGGTGCCGGTGAAGACGTATTCGGTGGACGAGCCGGGGATGGAGCGCCCCATGACCATAGTAGTGGGGAAGGCGACATCGTTACCGTAAATCTCAACGCTGTTGCTGCCGTCGGGCTGCATGGCCCAAAGGCATTTCACGGCGACTGCGCCCTTGTCCACATATTCCCAACGGGTATAAAGGATGCGCCCGTCGGGCATGATGGAAGGAGTGTGCTCGGAGACGGAACTGTTGCTGAGCTGGCGCATATTGCCGCCGTCTTTGTCTATGCGGTAGAGGACGGTGGTGGTGAAAATGTCGGGCGCGTCACAGAGAGTGCCGAAATGACAACGGGTGGAGACAAATGCGATGCCGCCATCGGGAAGGTAACACGGGTCGAGGTCTTCGGTGGCATGCGAATAGCCGGCAATGGCGTATTTCGCGATCAGTTCATCTTCGTTGGGTGGAGAAAAGGTGAGCTGGCGCAACCCGGTGCCGTCGAGATTCACTTCGTAAAGGCGGTAGCCGGTGCGTTTGGCGGCTTTGTAGGCGAAAACGAGGCGCTTGGCGTCAAACGAAACATCGAACGCGCCGAAGACGCCACCGGTGAGCGACAGGACGAGTTCTTTCACCTCGCCGGTGCGCAGGTTGAGCGTGCAAAGATTGCCGCCCGGAAGCCACTGGCTGTTGAGGTATTCGGTGTAGTAGTGATTGCTGTTGTAGGTGAATCTTTTGACGAACGCGATGGTCTCGACACCTTGCTGGAGGAGCTTGTCCCAGACGGCTTTTTCTTGGGGCGCGGGCACGTAGGTCTCCGTGGTTTTAGCGGCGTTGGCGGTGGTCGGTGCGGTTGCGGAATCCGGCTCGGCGGCGGTCACGGTGCCAATGAGACAAACGGCGGCGGCGAAGACAGCGAATGCGTGTGTGATTTTCATTTTTTGGAGAAAAAAAATTTTCGTTTTGCGTCAGCACCGTCGGTTCTGGCGGTGCCGTCGCGCAAAGTGAGAGGGGTTGTTCGCGGGAGGAGGCTACCGTGTCAAGATGTATAGTTTTGGCAGCACCGGTGCTGTCGGCGCGAGTTACTTTTTCTTGTAACTCGCCGGAGCTTCGGGGCTGATCGCCACCGCGGCATCGTATTCTTTGCGGTAATCCTCGTGGCCTTTGAACCGGAGGTTCCGGCGTCCATAATAGGTGCCGTAATACTGGCAATTCGTGTCCACCCAGTTCGTGATTTTTAACTTCTCCTCACGGGTCAGCTTTATCTCTTCGTGCAATGGGGCGAGCTTGGCGACTTTGGCCCTGTCGCCTTCTTTTTCCAACTTGATGTCGGGGTCGAGCATGGCGACGAGCACCGAGGCATACGAACCAAGCGAACGCGCTGGCAGGTAATGGATGTTGCCGGGCTTGGGGTGGTTTTCGCCGATGACGGGGCCAAGCAATTTACGGTCGCGGCGTCCGCGGCGGCGTTCGGGGACGAGGTTTTCGTAAGATTCGTTGAAGAGTGCGGTCTGTGTTCCCGCGAGGCTGAGCTTGGCAGGAGCATCTTTGCCGCTGTGACAGGAGACGCAGTGCTTGTCCCAGACGGGTTGCACGTCGCGTGCATAGCTGAGCGTGCGGACGGCAGTGGCGTCGCCGGGTTGCGCATAGGGCACTTCTGCTTTGCGCTTCATGGCCAGCGGTGTGGCCTGTCCTGTGGGGCGCGGTGCCTGGGAAATGGACTCGTGGCAACCGACGCAACTGCGCACTTCGCCGGGCATGTAGTTGACGTAGGTGCGCTCGGTTTGAATGGCACGGTAATTGGCGTCAAGCGCCTGCAAGATGATGTTGCGCCCGGCGGGAACGACGAAACGGGCGGAACCGTCCTTTTCCACAGTGGCGATGCCGTGCTGGATTTTGAGACCAAGGTGTGTGTCTTTGCTGACCACGGCGTGCTGCTGGTCGTATTCGTCGTCGCCGCCGTAATAGCGGCGGGCGGCCCACGGGCGGGGAACTTGTTCGAGAATACGCAGATATTTCACTTCGCCTTCTGCGACACCAACCATGCCCTTATAGACATCGGTCACGATGCACTCGGCGAGATTTTTTGAGGCGAGGTCGTCACTGAGACGCGTGGGGATGACGGGCGGGACTTTGCGGACGGCGAGAGGAATGGGCCGGAAGCAGGAAATTACTTTGTCGGTGTAAATGGGGGAAACTTCGCCGCCTTCTTTCAAGAGGTGCAACTGGTAGGCCTTGGGGTCGGCCCAAGCGGCACCGGCAGGCTTGTGAGAGACGAGAAACTCTGTGCGAGAGAGCGGATAAGTTTCGCGGAAAAGCGGGCCGGCGCGTCCGCTGCCGTCGTTGCCCCATGTCTTGTCAGGACGCCGGAAGGCGAAGCCGCCTTCGTTGCGGATGTCCACATCGGGCGTTATGTAAGTCATGGGTTCGCGGGTGCGGATGTCTTTCGTAATATCTACGCGGACGATGGTGCCGACGCTGTTTTGAGGATAGTGCGGGGTGCCGGTAAAGACGTATTCATTGGGCGAACCCGGGATGGCGCGGCCCATGATCATCGTGGTCGGGAAGGCGACGTCGTTGCCGTAGATTTCGACGCTGTTGCTGCCGTCGGGCTGCATCG
>JAITXH010000131.1 GCA_031284845.1 Puniceicoccales bacterium
CAGGACGTAGAAGTCCCGATCGCTTCGCGGGCACCGCTGGCGAAACGCTATCAGGCCGATCTTTTCGTCAGCATCCACTTCAACTCCGCGTCTGGTGCCACGGCAAATGGTATCGAGACCTTTGTGTTGGCACCGCAATGGCAGTATTCGACAAACGATGCGAAGCATCTCGCCAAGGACGCGGAACTGCGTGCTCGCGAAATCGGGCATCAGAACGATCCGTGGAATGTGTTACTCGGCTACTATCTCCACGCGGGGCTGGTTACCAAACTCGGTGCGGAAGACCGTGGTCTGCGGCGTGCGCGGTTTAACGTCTTGCGCGATGCTCCCTGTCCTGCCGTGTTGGTGGAATGTGGTTTTCTCAACAATCCCGCCGAGAGCATGCGCATCAACACGCCTGCCCACCGGGAGAAAATAGCACAAGGCATCGCCGAGGGCATCGTGCGCTATCAACAAATCCTGGAGCACATCGCTCCTCCGCTCAAACCTGCAACAACGGCGAAGCGGTAGCAAAGGGGAAACCCTCTGTCGTTATCCCTCTGCCTTTTGCTTTTTCGCAAAACGCCGCTGCCTCACGGCCTCAAACAAGCACACGCCGGTGGCCACAGATACATTCAGACATGGCACGACGCCGTGCATGGGTATCATCAAGAGGAAGTCGCAGGTCACGCCTGTCAGGTGGCGGATGCCATCGCCTTCCGCGCCCATGACCAAGGCCAGCGGGCCGCGCAGATTTGCCTGATAAAGGCTTTGGCTGCTCTTATGGTCACTCGTCCCGGCGATCCACACCCCCAGCTTTTTTAATTTATCGAGGGTATTGCGCAAATTGTTGGCGAGAAGGATTTTTACGTTTTCTGCGCCGCCGCAGGCGATACGTTTCACGGTTTCGTTCACAGGCGCACTGTGTTTTTTGGTGATGATGATCAGATCCACTCCGGCGCAATCGGCGGTGCGCAGACACGCGCCCAGATTGTGTGGATCTTGCAGCCCGTCCAATACGAGGATGAGCGGGTCTTTCAAGCCTTCCAGCAACGATTCAAGATCGTCTTCGGAGTATTTAGTTATAGGCCGTTGCGGGTCGGTGTGTTTGTTATCGCGTGCGAGAGGAAATGGCATTTTTGGAAAAGCTGGCCGGGAGAAAGACTCAAAGAGGCTCAAGTGTCCACTCTCCGTTTGTGGTATCGCCAGCGCATTTTTTTTAAGGACGATTGCCTTGAGGACGAAGTATGCGGCTGAAAACCCTTGAAAAATGCGGAGCATCCGGCACCTTCGTCGCCTTTTCCTGTCTCAACAAAATGCGAGTGTCCTTTTTTTCTCGCGACAGGGTCTTAGTCTCACTCTGAATCTTTTTTACTTTTTCTTCGATACATGAACCTTCCTCAAATCATTCAAGGCGGCATGGGCATTGCTATTTCCAATTGGCGTTTGGCCCGTGCTGTTGCCTCGCAGGGGCAAATCGGAGTCGTCTCCGCCACGGCCCTTGATGCCGTCCATGCCCGCGTTTTGCAAGATGGGGATGAGGGTGGTTTTTTGCGCAATATTTATAAGAAGTTCCCTATTCAGGAGATGGCCCAGCGCGCTATTGACCGCTGGTTTTTCCCCGGAGGCCGGGCTGCCGATACACCCTATCGCAGCCTTCCGCAGTTTACGGAAAAGCCCAATCCCATGTTGCAGGAGTTGACCGCTCTTTCTTGCTTTGGCGAAGTGGCTCTCGCGCGCGGGGACGATCCCAGTGCCATCGTCGGTATCAATCTGCTCGATAAAATCCGCATCCCCCAAATGCCTTCGCTCTACGGTGCCATGCTGGCCGGAGTGGACTATGTGATGATGGGCGCGGGCATCCCGCGGCATGTCCCCGGCGTCCTCGATAATCTTGCCGAGGGGCGGGCCGCTACCATGAAGTTTGACGTAGAGGGTGCGGGCGAGGCTGAATACACCTTTGACCCCTCGGAGTTTCTCGGGCGACCTGCGCCCAAGTTGAAGCGGCCCAAGTTTCTCGCCATTATCACATCCGCCACGCTCGCCCTTTCGCTGGCGCGCAAAGCAAGCGGCAAGGTGGATGGTTTTGTGATTGAGACGGCGCTCGCCGGCGGGCACAACGCGCCGCCACGCGGACAGCTCCAGCTCGACTCACGAGGACAGCCTGTTTACGGCCTGCGCGACATACCCGAGTTGGATAAAGTCGCGGCACTGGGGTTGCCGTTTTGGATAGGCGGCGGCTATGCCAGTGCGCAAAAGCTTGCCGAGGCCCGCGCCGTCGGCGCAGCCGGCATACAAGTCGGCACCGCGTTTGCCTGCTGCGAAGAGTCCGGCATGGCCGCCACGCTCAGGAAGAAGATCATCGCTCTGGCGAAAGAGCATGCCGCCCGCATTTTCACCGATCCATTTGGTTCGCCCACCGGCTTCCCGTTCAAGGTGGCTCAAGTGGCCGGGACACTCTCCGAAAAAGCCGTTTACGAGGCCCGCAAGCGCATCTGCGATCTGGGTTACCTGCGCAGCGCATTTAAAAATGCAGACGGTTCCATCGGCTTCCGTTGTGCGAGCGAACCGGTCGGCGATTACGTGCGCAAAGGGGGCAATGCCGCAGATGCGGAAAACCGCGTCTGCCTGTGCAACGGGCTGCTGGCCAGTGCGGGGCTTGGGCAGGTGCGCAAAAATAATTTTGTGGAAAGCATGATTGCCACCGCAGGCGACTCGCTCGGCGAGATTGTGCGCTACCTCAAAAATGGCGCAGATTCTTACAGCGCCAAAGATGTGTTGCAGGATTTGCTCGCGCCGGTGCTTGAGCCTGCTGACACAGAGCCGGAGCTTGCCGGCGCCTGATCAGCCGCCCAGCCGCCGGATGATTTCCGCACGGGTCACCTGAAAAAATACCGGTTTCCCGTTCGGGCAGACTGTGGGCTGGCGGCACAGGAACAGCTCCCGAACGATGCCGTTTACCATGGCGTCTGACGCCGCCTCGCCACTGCCGCTGCGTTCTCCGGCGATTTTTGCCAAAAGCTCGTGTGCGATGTGGGCGCGTTGGAAATCGCCTGCCCGCCGCCCGATCCCTGCTATAATGTCCCGCACACATTGCTCGACATTCGGTTCCGGCAGCCAGTCCGGGACTGCTTGCACGCGGAAAAAGTTTCTGCCGAATTCCTCAATGTCGAACCCCGCGTCCAGAAACACCTCGCGGCGTTCGCGCAAGACACTTGCGGCGAGGGGGTCCAACTCCAGAGGCAACGGCAACAGCAGTTGTTGCGATACCGGGGTGTGTTCTTCAAAGCGGCGCAGCACGCGCTCATACCAAATACGCTCCCGGGCCGCACGGAGATTGAGCACGACGAGGTCTTCCTTGACCTCAAAAAGAAATATCCCGTTCCCCAGACGCCCGACCAGACGCCCGGTCAGACGGAAGGGCGGCGCAGCCTGTGGAGGCGCAATGCGGGGAAGGGCGGATGCAGGCGAAGGCGCGGCACTGGCGGCAACGGCACCCGGCGCGGCGCCAACATTCACTCTGCCGCCAGACTCTACTTCCGCAGGCGCGGCTGAGCCGGGCCGGTCTTCTTGTGCGGCGGGTTCCGGCGCAGGCGGATTGGGTGCCGCGCCGCCACCTTCGGAGTCGCCCCCATCCACGGCGGCTTGTTGTTCCGGCACCTCATCCGGAAGCGTGATGCGTCCGCCTTGGAGCGGCACCGGGGGCAAGCCTGTGCTCAGGGCCTCAAGGTGGCGCAAGACAGCGGTGATGACGAAGTGGCGGACACGGCCCTCGTCGCGGAAGCGGATTTCCCGCTTGGATGGATGCACATTCACGTCCACCCAGTGCGGGTCAATGTCGAGGAAGAGAAACGCCAGCGGGTAACGTCCCTTGGGCAGCAACGTGTGGTAGCTTTCCACGAGCGCATAGGCCAGCGTGCGGCAGTCCACCGGACGCCCGTTGACGATGGTGACCATTTCCTGCCGCGTGGTGCGCCCCACGCCCGGCTTGCCGAGCAGCCCGTGGACGCGCATCCCGGAGGTCTCCACTGGCTCAAACGCGGTGAGGTCTGCTGCAAGTTGGCGTCCCCAAATCTCGCGCACGCGCTCTTGCAGCGCTGTGGCCTCAGGCGAGCGGAATATTTCCACTCCATCTTCGACGAGGCGAAAGCCGACTTGCGGCTGCGCCACGGCATAGAGGCGCACAAGGCGCGTGATGTGTGCCGCCTCGGTGTTGTCCGATTTAAGGAATTTCAACCGCGCCGGCACCGGGTGAAACAAGGCGGCTACTTCGATGCGTGTGCCGGGTGCCATCCCGGTCTCGCGCTGGTGGGTCAGCTTCCCTGCGTTGACGAATATTTCGGAGCCGGTCACGGCATCAGCCGGGCGTGTTTTCAGGGTGAACCGGGAGACGCTGGCGATGGAGGGCACGGCTTCGCCGCGAAACCCGAAGGTGTGTATTTCATTTAAATCTTCGGCGCTGCGGATCTTGCTGGTGGCATGGGTTTCCAGAGCCATGAGCGCCTGGTCAGGCGTCATCCCGCAGCCATTGTCCTCCACGGCGATGAAGGCTTTGCCGCCATTGCGAAATTCGATGGTGATGCGGGTCGCACCCGCGTCGAGGCTGTTTTCGAGCAGTTCTTTGACGACCGAGGCCGGTCGCTCCACCACTTCGCCTGCGGCGATTTGGTTGGCGACCTTGTCTGGTAACACACGTATTTCCGGCATGGCTGCAAGGCAGCGTGCGGGCGCAAAACTGGCAACATGGAATGAAATTAAAATTAATCCGCCTGCTCTGATTCGTTAAAAAAA